>JBCCDZ010000126.1:0-8708 GCA_039030525.1 Pseudomonadota bacterium
CGTCGCGCGCAGCATTTCGCTCGACCAAAACGTTGTGGCCTATTTGGAAACCTTGTGCGCGCGGGCCTATTTCTTTGTCTATGGCACAAGGGCACGGATGGGCGAACGGATTGCGCAATTCTTCGCCCGTGACTGGCCCGCTGCGGTGAGTGCTGCGCAGGGACCAACGCTTTTGGCATTTCTGTGCCTGTTCGGGGGGGCGCTGCTCGCATTCTTTCTGACGCTCAATGATAATGAGTGGTATTGGACGCTTCATGGCGGTTGGGATTCGAGAAACCCCAATGCCACGTATGACGAGTTAAGAGCGACTCTGTATACGGACGACCTCGATATTGTGGATATGCTCGGCACCTTCGCTGCCCAACTCTTTTCGCACAATAGCGGTATTGCCATCTTTGCCTTTGCGCTCGGCTTTGCTTTCGGAATCCCGACTGCGGTGCTGCTTATCTATAATGGTGTCTATCTCGGCAGCTTCTATGCCGTGTTCTGGCAAAAGGGTCTGGCTTATGAATTAACCGGCTGGCTGTTCATTCATGGCGTGACAGAATTGTTCGCGATCATTCTGGCTGGCGCAGCTGGGTTTATGATTGGCGGCGCCGTTGCGTTTCCCGGTCGCAAGTCGCGCATGGAGTCGATGCGCAGTGCTGGCGAAAACGCCGCCATGGTGATCATTGGGGCTGTACTGATGTTATTTCTCGCCGCGCTTCTGGAGGGGTTTGGGCGGCAACTGATCAATGTCGACGAGGTGCGCTATGCGATTGCCGGAACGACGCTGATCGTCTGGGTCGGCTATTTCTACATTCCTCGCCGCGGGGAGGTCGATCGCCGTGACTGATGCCACAACCGCCGACACAAGCGCGGTCGAAGAAGGCAAACGCCGCCGCGCGCGGATGCGCTATCGCGAGCAAATCGCGAAGCAAAACCGTAAGTTGGTGACTCCCGAAGGCGCCGTCCTGAATCTCAGGATTTCGTCGTTTGGCGAGCGGTTTGGCGCCTTTGTGCTGGATATCGGTCTGCAATTCATTTTGATGTTTGTGGTGATCTGGGCAATTGCCACGGTGGCCGGCGCGTTTGACTTTCGAGGCTGGCAAATTGCCGGTGCAGTGGCGCAAGTTCTGATATTCTTCATCCGGAACTTCTATTTCATCTTCTTCGAAATCGGCCGCAAAGCCGCAACGCCTGGCAAGCGCGCGCTCGGCCTGCGGGTCGCAGACAGACGCGGCGGTCGCCTCACTGCAAATGCGGTTATTGCGCGCAATTTCCTGAGAGAGCTCGAATTTTTCTTGCCGCTCACCGTTCTGTTCAGCTTTGGCGTTGATGGTGTTGCTGGCTGGATCAATTGGTTGCTGTTGCTGTGGTGCGCCATTTTTGCACTGTTTCCATTGTTCAATAAGGACAAACTCAGGATTGGCGATCTGGTGGCGGGTACGATGGTTATCCATGCCCCTAAAGTCAGGCTGCTCAAGGATATCGCCTCTGTTGAACCCGTCAGCGGCGGTGGCTCAACCTTCTCAACCGAACAGCTCGATATTTATGGCATTCACGAATTGCATGTTCTGGAAGACGTGCTGCGCCAGTCCACTGACGAGATCAAACAAAACGTCGCCGACCGCATCGCCAAAAAGATAGGCTATACGCCGCAAGCCGGTGAAACAGCACTGTCTTTTCTGGAGGCGTATTATGCCGGGCTAAGGCGGCGCCTGGAGCAACGCATGCTGTTCGGTGATCGCAAAGAAGACAAGTATGACCGCAAGTGAGCGTGCTTAGCGGGTTCCAAATCGATCCTGCGTGATCTGAATAGCGTGATCGGCATCTTTCTTGACCACGATATCCGCATGCGCGCGCAAGGGCAGAATGTGTGTCTGCAGATTAGGCAGATTTATTCCGGCCCAGACAGATTTCGCAAATACGATAAGTTCTGGCTCGGACATGTGACGAAATTGCGCATAGAAGCTGGTTGGGTCATGTTCAGCAGCGCGCCAGAAGCGTATAAACCGTTCCAGAAACCAGGTCTCGATATGGTCTAATTCTGCGTCCAGATAGATCAGCAGATCTGGTTCGTGCGGCGCAGGCGCAACCTCGGCCCGCGGCTGAAACCCCAGCCCCTCCATGATCAGGATCTCGACCGGATCGAGCCGGCGCGTAAGCGCTGGATCCGGGTCGAACGTGATATGACTATAGCCTGGAAAATCGGTTGGTTGCTGACGAATGCTGGATATTGCCTGCTGCATCGCGGTCCGGTCATAAGTTTCAGGAAATCCCTTTTTCTGAAACAAACCCTGCTCCCGCAGAATGTCGGTTGGGAACAGGAATCCATCTGTCGATATGGTCTCAACACGCAGGCTCGCGCTCAAAGATTCATCGAGATGCCGCGCCAACGTGCTTTTGCCAGACGCGACCGAACCGGTGAGCCCAATAACGAGATTTGAGCGCTGACCGTGAATTTCGTTCACCCGCGCTGCCAGAGCGTCGATCCCTTGTGTCATCGGATAGGTCTGTTGTTCGGCCATCATCATCCCTGTGCGCTATGTCTTGTCGCGAGCTTAGGAGGCCGTGGGCGGCATGCCAAGAAAGTCTTCAAGCTGCCGCATGAAGACATCAAACTGATCATGATGCAGCCAATGCCCCGCCTCTGCGATCAGGCTCACTTTGGCGTTCTGAAATGCTTCTGCGCGGCCATCCTCTGCCGGGTTGGAGGCCCAACTGTCGGCACCATAAACGAGCCAAGTCGGGCAAGTGATCCGGCCCCACAAATGTACGACCGTTTCATGCGAGAGATCCGCGGGCGATCGCCCCATCCCGGCCGGGTCATAGGCCCAGCTCACAGTGCCATCATCATTCGTTTTCAATCCCGTCACCGTCAGATGGTGGATCAGGTCCTCTGGCAAATGTTCAAACGCGGCCTGCATACGGGCTTGCGCCGCCGCAACATCTGGCATGATGCGCGGCGTACGGGCGGACATTTTCTGCCGCTGTTCGATCCACGCGTGGAGCCTCTGCGTCACGGGCGTGGCTTGGCGCTCCGCAAGCATGCGTGGGGACGGTCCCAAACCCTCTAGTGCTACGAGTTTCTCGATTGTATCTGGAAACATGCCAGTATAACGCAGCGCAATATTCCCGCCCAATGAGTGGCCGATCAGTGTAAACGTCTCGATCTTCAGATGCTCGATCAGACTGCGGAGGTCATAGACGAAATCCATGATCGTGTAATCGCCATCGCTGACCCAGGCGCTTTGCCCATGTCCACGTAAATCAGGCGCAATCACGCGATAGGATTGGCTCAGCATATCCGCGACACGATCCCAGCTGCGTTTCTGGTCGCGTCCGCCATGAACGAGAATCAATGGCGGCGCATCCAATTCCCCCCATTCGCAATAAGACAGGGTAAGGCGTTGGGACGAAAACGTGGCGTGTCGGTCGGGCGTGGTCATTTTGTCTAGCTAGAGCGCCTTGTTGCTGATGACGAGCCCTGCTGCCGCGTAAACCTTGTAACCGCGCTCAGGGCTTGCCACATGGCGTCCTTGGTTTTTATGGAGAGCGCCATGACGCCTTCAAATATTCCCATGGAAGATTTCGTCGCCGGTTTCAGCCCACAAGGCCTGCCGGTGCGTGGTCGTGTGATCCGTTTGTCGGAGGGCACGATCTCTCCGATCCTACGCCGCCACGCCTATCCTGACCATCTGGCTGAAATCCTCGGTGAGGCCGTGATGCTTTCCGCTCTGGTCGGATCGGGCATGAAGTTCCAAGGCAAAGTGCTGGCGCAAGCGGAAGGTGATGGGCCGACCTCAATGCTGGTCGGCGAATACACCAAGGCCGGTGGCTTGCGCGGTTACGCCAAGCACGAGCCTGAGCGCTGGGCCTGGCTCGATAAGGTCAATAAGGGTGACAAGCCGCATATGCCGCAATTGTTCGGAGCGATGGGCCGGCTTGGCCTGATCATCGTTTATGACAATACCGACCTGAAGCCCTATCAGGGCATTGTGCCCTTAGCGAAAGGCTCTCTAGCGGAGTGCGCCGAGGACTATTTCAAGCAGTCTGAACAAGTTGAAACTCGGCTAAGGCTGGCCGTGGACAGAGACGCGTCAGGCGCGTGGCGGGCAGGCGGCATGATGATTCAGAAGATTGCCGGCGATGATGCGCGCGGCGATACTGAGGATGGTTGGCGTGAGGCAGAAGCCTTGTTCTCAACCCTTACCGAAGCGGAGTTGACCGATCCTGCTTTGCCAGCAGCCGATCTGATTTATCGGCTTTTCCATGAAGGCGGGGTCGCCCTGGACGCTGATGCTCAGGCGCTCGATGATGTCTGCACCTGCAATCGCGAGCGGCTGGTTGGCACGCTGCAAGGCATGGCGGATGAAAGCCTGCGCGAGATGGTTGAGCCCGATGGTACGCTGAAAGTCGACTGTCAGTTCTGCTCACGCGCCTATACGATTGGCATAGACGAGGTTACCAGCGCCGCAAATTAGGGTGAGGCGGCGCTCGTCGCAATAAATCGCGAACGATGGCAACCTGTTCGCCCACGCCGCTCGATTAAATCTCAGCAGAAACGCCGTAAACGCAATGGTAGTCAGTGTGTTATAGGTGACGGAGAGGAGATTGACGCCATGACTGAACCGCCTGCCCTAAGCTTAGATGGGTTTTTGCCCTACCGGCTATCTGTTTTGTCGAACGCTGTGTCGCGAAAAATTGCGAAAATCTACGAGCAGGAATTCGATCTGTCGATTTGGCAGTGGCGAATCATAGCCGTCCTCGGGGAGCGTGAGGGTCTAACCAGCACAGAAGTCGCGCAACGCACATTGATGGACAAGCCTACGGTCAGCCGCGCCGCCGCAAGCCTGATCGAACGGGGCATTTTGGCTCGGCACATAGACCGCGATGATCGTCGCCGCGCGCCGATGCGTCTGACCGATGAGGGGCAAGCCATCTATGCCGCTGTGTTGCCGCGCGCGCTCGCAAGTGAACGCGAATTGCTGGATGCTCTGACCGATCAGGAAGTGACCACTTTGCACGGTTTGCTCAGCCGCCTGTCAACCGTAGTATCTCCTGATCAACCCCTTTGGGGTGAAAACGAGTAAGAGGAACAAAGCATGGCAAACGGCCTGAGCGACGCAATTTTTTCTGCCCTGGTAGAACAGCGTCCCGAGTTTAAGAGCGCAATGAAAGTCTGGACAGATGTGCTTGAGCCAGCGCTGGCGGAGCGCGAGTCCGAGCGCCGCTCGATCATCTCCAGGGCTCGCAAGCGCACGATACAAACGGGCCTCGCCGTCGGTGCGGTTGCGCTTGTCATCCTGTTTGTAACGCGCGGTGCCGCGCCCGTCTTCACCCTGATTGCGGCCGGCGCAATCACCGCTATTGCCAGTGGCGCGGCCTGGATACCGCTATTCTCGGTCAAGTCGGAAACCAAACAATTGGTGGTTGGCGCAGCGGCTGAATCATTTGGCTTCAAGTATGACACCCTACATCCTGACGTCCGCGGTATCTCCAATTGGAAGTCCGCAGGAGATTGGATAAAATCTCAAGCGTCGCAGAAAACGGGAGCCGCGCAGCTTTTCGGAGGTGGCGATGAGTCTGAGCCGCCAACTCCGGCCTTTGATGTCCTCAAAGAAGCGCGGCTGCTACCCGGTTATGACAATCGAAAATTTGAAGACTTGATCCAAGGAGACCGCGCCGAGACACATTTCTCCCTCGTCGAATGCAAGCTGACGGAAGAGCAAGGCTCAGGCAAAAACCGGCGCACCGTCACTACGTTTCAGGGCCTGCTCTTTCACATTCAATATCCTGATCGTTTCCTCGGCCGCACTCTGATCGCGCGCCAAGGCTGGTGGAAGGGTCTCTTTGGCGACAAGTCACTGCAAAAAGTCGACTTGGTCGCTAAGGAATTAGAGGACAATTTCACCATCTATTCAAATGATCAGGTCGAAGCTCGGGCCTTGTTGACCCCCGACAGGATGGAGCGACTCATTGCGCTGGAACGCCATTTCAAGGGCGGAAAATTGCGCGGTGTCTTTGAAGGTGATCACTTGACGTTGGCACTCGAGGCCGATGACCAGTTCGAGGCCGGCTCCGTCTGGAAACCCCTCGTTGATCCAGATCGGTATATCAGTGCGTTAACGGAAATCGGGCTCGTGTGCGATGTCATTGACGGCTTCCTGACGCGCGAATGGGTCAAGGACAAACTGTAATTTTCCAGATGCTTTCAAGTATTTAGCACCAATCCGGTCTCTGACTTGCATTGTTGCTCATGGATGGGCGCGCGCTTGTCTTGAGCCAGCCGCTCAAGACCAAGCATGGGAGCTATAGGAAAGTCGATGCCGACGGGACTGTTAGAGAAAGTAGACCGGAGCGTTTTACCAACGCAACACTCCTATTCGGCCGCTGGAAATACGCTTGAAACCCCTGCAAATGATACAATTGACGTCAATTCAGCGCGTTTGCCGTCACGCCGCATCGGCTTAAGTCGGGCCAGTCTGCGGACGCTGTTCAAATTTCTGGATTGCGTTCTCTCGACCGCCATTGTGGCGGGATTCTTGATCATGTCTGGTATTGGAATTCTGTCAGCGACGGTGTCTCAAATTCTGCCATTTGCTTTGATCCCTGTGATTGCCACTGCCGGGCTGCGCATGTCGTCAGCTTATCATCTGTTACAGAAGCGCGATCGAATTGATCATATTCTCGCAACCGCGTACGGATCGGGGTTGCCGCTCGCGGCTCTCGGATTTCTGTCGCACACGTTTTACGCTGCAGAGCATACGACTTGGCTGACGCCAGCGATTTTCGTGACCTGGTTGGTCTTGAATTTTGTCCATGCCGTCGCTCTAATTGTCGGTCGACAATGCGTCCGGGCCGGATGGGTCAGCGAGAATGTTGTGATCGTCGGCGCCACCCCTAATGCCCGGCGCCTGATTGAGCGCAATGCGAATACGCGTGAACTGAACATTGTCGGCATATTTGACGACCGCCTGTCGCGCGCGCCGAAACGCCTGAATGGCGCGCCGCTATTGGGCCAGCTCGATGATCTGTTTGCCTGGGAGCGATTGCCAGAGATTGACCGCATCGTCGTCACGGTGACGTCGGATGCCCGCGACCGGGTCCGAGACATGGTTGAACGCCTGCGGGTCTTGCCGCAACGGGTCGTGATATTGCTGGACCTCGATGGATTTGATCCGGAAACCGAAAGTCTGGCGGAGATTGCACATTCACCCGCGGCATATGTTTCAGGCCAGCCCCACGATGCGCGCCGGGCGCTGTCGAAACGCCTGTTCGATCTTGTTATTGCCACCAGCTTATTGGTGCTCCTGAGTCCATTCCTCCTGACCTTGGCTATCGCCATAAAATTGGAAAGTCGTGGGCCCGCCATCTTCCGGCAGAAACGGCATGGGTTTAACAATCAGATCATCAATGTCTGGAAATTCCGCTCGATGCGCGATGACCCGGAAGCTGCAGAGCGGATGACGCATCAAACCATCGCGGACGATCCACGAATCACGCGCATTGGCCGGTTTATTCGTCAGACGTCGCTCGACGAGTTACCGCAACTGATCAATGTAATCAGAGGTGAAATGTCGATTGTCGGACCGCGTCCGCACGCTGTCGGGATGACAACCGAAGAGCAGGAAGTCCAAAACATTGTCGGCGATTATGCCCACCGCCATCGCGCCAAACCCGGCATTACGGGCTGGGCCCAGATCAACGGTTCACGGGGCCCGGTGCACACGAAAGCGCTGGTGCGAGAGCGCGTTCGGCTCGATATGGAATATGTCAACAGATCTGCCTTATGGTTCGACCTCTACATCATTCTGATGACCCTTCCACGCCTGTTAGGTGACGCAAAGACCGTTCGTTGAGCATGTCCGCATTCCCCTTCTCTGCGCCCGATGAGGCGGCTACTTTAGACCAGCCGCCCTCCGACACCGGAAAAACGGCGGCGGGCGAAGAAGTCGTTTCGAATGGCAAAACGGGCGGCGCCCTGATCAGTATTTGCGTGCCGGTCTGGCGCGACAGCGCAGACGCCCTGCTGGGCAGTCTCACCCGTATGCGCGGCGCAGAGCAGTGCACGCTGATCTTGTTCGATGATGGCTCGCATGATCCGTCTCTTTTGCGCCAATTGACGCGCCAAATCCGCCGCTTTCCTGGGCCCGCACGGCTCATCGCTGCGCCGAGAAATTGTGGTCGCAGTCACGCCCGAAATCGCTTATTCGATCTGGCGGAAACCGAATGGGTCCTGTTCCTTGATGCTGATATGCACCCGGATGATGACGAATTTCTGCTGCGCTATCTGGATGCGGTAGATGCTCAGCCGAACCCCGCACTCATTGCTGGTGGGTTCAGCCTGAAACACGCAAGTCCGACCGCGAAAACCCGGCTACATGCGGCGCAATCACTTGCCTCAGAATGCGTGTCAGCATCTGTCCGTGCACAAGCCCCTGGACGGTATGTCTTCACCTCTAATGTCCTAGTGCATCGTCATGTCTTGTCGGACGTCTCGTTTGACCCCGGGTTTCAAGGCGGGGGATGGGAAGACGTAGATTGGGGCCTCCGCGTCGCTGAACAATTTCCTATTCTGCACGTCGACAATGCCGCGACCCATCTGGGACTTGATCAAGACTCAGCTCTGATCGGAAAATATGCCCGTTCGGTCGATAATTTCCTGCGCCTGATCGATCGCCACCCGGACGAAATGTCTGAAACCCCCCTTTACCGCGCAGCCA
>JBCCDZ010000127.1:0-8682 GCA_039030525.1 Pseudomonadota bacterium
AGATAACTTTGGTCGCAACACCCGAGAGCATATCTTTGCCCCAGATGGATCGGGCATTGGCCTAACCAAAGCTGTGACACCAGCAGCGATTGCCGAGATAGAAAATGAGCGCAGAGAAGAGATGAACCTACCGCCTGTCGACTTGAGCGGCGATTTGGAGGCGTTTGCTCACACACGAGGCTACGCCAAAGTATGGCGGATGCTCGCCTATCAGCGTGATTATCCTTCTCGTCAGTATCGCCGAGCGGTCAATAAAATTATCCAAGAATACGTCAAGATCAAGCCTAAGGTTCGAGCAGGCGTTGATCGTTTTTATGATCTGCACATGGCCGGAGAAAAAGTGATTGGCCTACACGTGCGAAGCACAGATAATGTTGGCTCGGAGCATGCGTCTGTTGATCTCGAACGATATTGCCGCCTGGTCGATGCCTATTCGGCTACCAGCTTGATCTACGTCGCTACTGATTCGGCGAACGTGTTATCTCAGCTGAAAGAACGCTACGGCGATCGTTTGATCTGTAGTGATTGTGTCCGCTCTCGCGACGGCAAACCGGTCCACACTAACCATGCTAAGCGCATCACCCGAGGCAATCCTCGCCTCGGTGAACAGGTTTTGACAGATGCTATTTTGCTCTCTAAAACCAGCTTCTTTGTGCACGGACTCTCAGGGGTAGCCTCGGCGGCTCTGTTTTTTAACCCTGACCTAGCGCACCGCAGTGTATGGGACGAGGCGTTCTGAAGCTGCCTCCATTTTTTCCCACGACTCAAAACGGCGATTAAGCAGCTTGAACAACTTTTGATTGTCTGCCTGATAGAAGCGATACAAAGCTTGAATAATGTGATCGCTAGGACGCCGCTTGGCTACGCGTTCGCCCAGTAATTTGGCTGGAAGCTTGGCGACAGCCCGGTGAATCAGCGGCTGTTTTGGCAACCAGTGATGGGCCAGCGCCGTGCCAGTGCGTATAAAATCAAAAGCATTTTGGCGTTTTTCTTTGTCTTTAAAGACATACGAACTATCTATGTCAAGAAAATCGCAGACTCGTTTCAAACTGATCTCAGGATGGGCAGCAATTTCTTCTTCGAAGTTGAGAACAAGGATGCGATCGCGCCCGTAGTAGTCGTAATAAGCGCTGAGATGATCGTAGTACTTGCCCATACTGAAAATGCCGAAGCTGTCTGCATCGGTAAGCGGCGAGTTGCGCGGCGTTCCGAGTTCTGCGACTTTGCCGCCATGCCGAAGCCTTTTCCAGATGCCTATACCCATAGCCACACGGTCTCCGAGGGCGGGCAGGTTTCCTTCGAATGCACCCAAGATGTCGAAATCTGGCCGTGGTTGGCGCTGAACCCGATCCATCCAATTCTGGTGCAGACGATCAATTTCTGGGGCTCGGTCGAATGCGGCGAAACGCTAGGCACATTTGACCCTGAAAAATGGAGCGCCTTGGTTCATTGCGAATGGACATGCGGGGCGCCTGATGCCGGGCTGCCGGTGCGAGGGACGTATGAAACGATCGAGCGCGGCGACAAGATGCGGTACCAGCTGCGCTTCTTCGATACTGACGGGGCGCTGATTGTGCGCATAAGCGGGCAGGGCGTGGTCTTCCGCACCCGCAATTTCGAAGGCTGGCGCGAACATGCGAAAGAGAAATTCAAACCGCCGAATACCAGCGACTTCATCTATGCGCGTGCGAATGCGGTCGGTGTGGCGACGCAAAGTGAAAGTTTCCTCTCACCATTGGAACGGGATAGCGACTTAAAGGCGACGGGGCTTATCACCAAACAGAATGGTCTGCGCCCCGCGCATCCCTATATTGGCGGTTCAGGTGATCACGTAAATTCAACCCATATGGGCGAAGTTGGCCGCCAGTTTGCCGAGCTCTTGGTCGGCGCGCCATTGATCAACCGGTCCGGCGAGATGAGCTTCACACACTATGTCGAACTTGGGCGACCTTTTGAGGTGGAGCTGGTTTCGCATGATGAAACGGCACAGCGTGTTGAATTGTTGGTGCGCCAACGCGCACGCGACTGCACGAAGATCATCATGACTTATGCCCGGTCTGATCAGTAGAGTCAGCCCATTGGCGTATGCTGTCCGGCCTCAAACTCTTCCGCCAGTTTGAATTTGCGGATCTTGCCGGATCCCGTGAGCGGCCACTCGGACACTTGCACCCAATAGGCCGGCGTCTTTTGCGGTGACAGGCGCTCACGAACAAATGTCTTTAACTCATCCGGCGAGAACGCATGGTCTGACGCGCTGCGAATGAAGCAAGCAACTTGTTCGCCCCATTTCTCGTCTGGTACGCCGACCACCGCGACTTCATCAATCGCGTCATGTTCGAGCATGGCATTCTCAATCTCTGCCGGGAACAGGTTCTCGCCACCGCGAATAATCATTTCCTTCACCCGGCCTGTAATCTTGACATAGCCGCGCACGTCCATGGTGCCGAGATCGCCTGTGTGCAGCCAGCCCTCCGGGTCGATCGTCGCTGCAGTGGCGTCCGGATTGTCATTATAACCGAGCATGACGCTATAAGCGCGAGCACAGATCTCACCTTGAGCGCCAATCGGTAGAATTGAATTTGATTGCGGATCGCGGATCGAAATTTCTGTATGAGCGACAGGTTGGCCGATCGTTTGGGTGAGATCTTCTTCCGTGTCAGCATGCCAGGCCTGGGTCAGCACCGGCGAGGTTTCGGTTTGACCATAGACAATCTGAATTGGCGCACCGAGGGTTTCCAAGGCGTCGCGGCAAAGCTGCGGCGGGACCATCGAGCCGCCTGACATGATCCGCTCGACCGATGAGACGTCCCGCCCGGATTGGCGAACTTCATGGATCAACGCAACGAGCATGGTTGGCACACCCAGAATGAAACGTGTTTTTTCGCGTTCGATGACGCGAACAATCGTGTCTGGATCGAACATGGGTGCCAGCAGCATTGTGCTGCCGGTGCCAAGACCGCCCAATACCAGAATAGCGCACCCTGTCGTATGGAAGAGCGGCATATTATGAACGAAGGAATCGCCTGGTTGCACGCCGGCGCGGTGCATCGTGTCGACGCCGTTCCGAACTAGGCCATTATGGTGAAGCAGCGCGCCTTTCGGGAATCCGGTGGTGCCGGATGTGTATTGAATTTGCACCGCATCGTCAGGTTTGGGGCTGCGCGTCTCGCCAGTATCTTCGCCAGCATAAAGCGCAGCAGGATCAGTCAGCAATATCCGATGTTTAATCGCTGGGATCTCATCGCAGACCGAGTCGGCAATCTGTTGCATCGGATTGCCGCGGAAATCGGCGACATAATAAATCGCTTCCGACCGCGATTGCTCAAGCACATATTTAAGCTCTCGTTTCTGATAGGCCGGATTCACTGTGACCAGGATGACGCCTGCAAGCCCGCAGGCGAGCTCGAGCAGAACCCATTCAGGGACATTGTTCGCATAGACCGCAATCCGCGCCCCTTCGGCATGGCGACTGGCCAGTGCCCGTGCAAGGCGTTCGGAATCTTCCAGGATTTGTGCATAGGTCCAGGTCCGACCGATCTCGCCATCATAGCCGAGCTCCTTCATGGCCATCGCGCCCGGGTCGCGCGCGGTCGAGGCACGCAACATGTCGCCAATGGTCATCGGCGCGGGCTCTGCACCACCTTGCGCCGGAAAATAGGATTCTGTGAGTTCGACTTTGTACATATTCTTGCCTCCCGATGCCTGACTATTGTTCCGCCGCGGCGATCAGGCAATCCCTTACGTCGAGGGGGGCGTATCGCCATCAGATGCAGCGTCTATTGTAGACGCGATCAAGAACAGAGCTGCTTTTTCGTACTCGGTCATCATTTCCTCCCCAGAATAGACGCTGCCGGTCAAACCAATGAACGATACAAATTCCAATATGGACGAGAGGTTCGCGGATCAATTATCTCAATAAATATCGACTGAACAGACATAAATTATTGCAGAACGATAATATATTGATTATGTGAGTGGTCTGCAAGGAGTAAAATATGACCGATACAGAAGCACAAAAAACCAGAGATACCCATCGCGATTTGACGATTCTGGCGTGGATCGTGGTTGGGATTCTGGGTCTGAACGTTTCTTACTTCGTGGGCGAGGAGGTTGGCGGCATGTGGTATACCAGCGATGGCGATTGGCTGGATATATTCAATGCCTGGTGGGTGGGTATTATCAAAGCGATGCCGACCATTCTGATCGCCTTTGCCGTGGCGGACTTTGCATTTCTGTTCCAGCGCTGTTCTGAAGGAGATGTATTCACCGAACGCAATGTCAAAACGCTGAGAAGTGCGGCTTATGGACTGTTCGGCGCCGGGGCGTGGGCAGGTATTATCTCGCCGACGCTGCTGGAGTGGATTGGCCAGAACTTCCGCGGTGTATCGATTGATTTTGGCGACTTGGCGCTTGCCGTCGCGATGATGGGCGTTGTGCTGTACGGCTTGTCACTGGTGTTTCAGGATGCGGTCGCGGTCAAAGCCGAAAATGATGAGTTCGTCTAATGGCTGCTGAGATTGTCGTCACCCTCGATGTCATGCTGGCCCGCCGTAAGCGCCGCGCCAAAGACCTGGCGGCGGAGATTGGCATGACCGAAGCCAATCTTTCCTTGCTCAAGTCCGGCAAAGTCAAAGGTGTTCGCTTCGATACATTGGCGAAATTGTGCGAGGCGCTGGATTGCACACCCGGGGAATTGCTGGAAGTTACAGCATCTGACGTAGAGTGAGGCTTGCTTCCCGCAACGGGACGGGCCGTAGCCACAAGAAAACAGTATCCAGGAGGAGCCGACATGTCTGCGCCAGCCACACTCGAAATCATCGACGAAGTCGCCATCATCACTATGGATGATGGCAAAGCCAACGCGATCAACCCGCCTATGTTAGAGGCGCTCAATACCTGTCTCGATCAGGCTGAGAAAGACGCCAAAGTTCTGATCATTACCGGCCGCGAAGGTCGCTTTTCTGGTGGCTTTGACCTGAAGCTGATGATGAGCCTTCCCGGCGAAGAGGTGAAAGCGCTGGTCGATGGCGGCGGCAAGCTGGCGCACCGGCTTTACAGTTTCCCTATGCCGGTTATCGCCGCTTGTAATGGTCATGGTGTGGCGATGGGCTGTTTTATCCTGCTGTCATGTGATGTTCGCATCGGCACAGCAGGCGCGTTCAAAATCGGCGCCAATGAGACGCAGATCAATATGGTCCTGCCCATCTTTGCGTCTGAACTGGTCAAGGCGCGGGTGGCGGATGATTATAAAACGCGCTCAATGGTCTATGGTGAATTGTTCGATCCGGAGACAGCAACCAAAGCCGGATATCTCGATCAGGTGGTTGATGCGAGTGCGCTATTGGTCACTGCGAAAGCACACGCCGAGGCCGTAAAGCCGTTGAGTGGGTCTTCTCTCACCGGGAATAAGCTGCTCTTGCGCGAAACCACGCTGGCAAACATCAAGGCCTCGCTACCGGATTGAGGGTGACTTAGTAAAGCCCAGCCGCTCTGAGCAGCAGCACGGCGCCAATTGCTGTCACCAGGCCTTTCATCCATTTGCGGAAATTAATGTCATTCATCCGCTCGAGCACGCGCTTTCCCAGCGTCGTGCCGAGCATGGACAGAGGTATGGCGGCGGCGAACAGCCACCAGTGCGGTAATGCGTTCCAGCCAGCTGCGGTGACGACCGGGACGCTCCAGAACCCAATCTTGACCAAATGGCTGAGCGCCTGGGTGACCGATTTCGTGGCCACAATTTGCTGTCGAGTCATCTCGGCCCGCACAAAGAAAAGGTCGAGCATCGGGCCGGCAACACCTGCGAGCGTGTTCAAACCCTGCACGCCAAATCCGGCGATGATGGCATGTTCGCGGCGCTTTATGTCGAGATGCAAACGGTCTTTTGGCAGCCAGACCAGCATTGGCGTCAATCCAAGCAGGAGGTAGAGCGCCTGTTTGTCCGGGGTCCAGCTGACGAAGAATAGAACTGTGATACCTGCGCTGGCGCCGATGCAATAATAACCGAACACGCGCCAATCGATAGCGTCTCTCAATAGTAAAGCGCGATAACCATTGGCGAACATTTGAATGCCGCCATGAATGATCATTGCCATCGCGACGCTGACCAAAGCGACCAGGACCGCCATCAGGATAATTCCGCCCGCCATCCCGAAAATGCCAGAGATGAACGAGGTGACCAGAGTGGTGACAAGGATGATTGCGGCGGCAACAAAGCTCATGTGCGCTCTCGTGAGCTGAGTCTGCGGGTAAGACAAACCACCCTAGGATGTTTGCGGAGTGACCGTTCGTCCCACTTGGGGTCACCTTACCCCGCGATACGGTTTTACAAGTTTACGTGCGCGTCATACCCTGAGGCCAATTAAGATGAGATGCGAAAAAGGAAGAGCGAGATGGCTTACACGGACGCTGGTGCCGGCGAAATGAATGATGATCTATTTGACCTGAGAATGTCTGACGAGGCGCGACCACTTTACGAACACGTGAAGAAGTTTATCGCGGACGTCGTTGATCCAATGTCGGTCAAGTTCCACGAGCTTGGCAAAGACCATAAGGATATCTGGTCATATGCGCCCGGGCAGCTTGAGACGCTGCAAGAGGCCAAGGATGAGGCCAAGAAACAAGGACTTTGGAATTTCTTCCTGCCGGACGCTGAAACCGGCGAAGGTCTGAAAAATCTCGATTATGCTTATATCGCAGCAGAGCTTGGCAAGAATTCGCTGGCCTCAGAATCGATGAATTGCTCAGCACCTGACACCGGCAATATGGAAGTGTTGGAGCGCGTCGGCACCCCCGAGCAGAAAGAGCAATGGCTGAAACCGCTTCTGGCCGGTGAAATTCGCTCTGCCTTCGCCATGACGGAGCCGGCTTTGCCGTCTTCGGACGCCAAAAACATTTCCACCCGCGCCGTTCTTGAAGGCGATGAGTGGGTCATTAATGGCGAGAAATTCTACATTTCAGGCGCTGGCGACCCGCGCTGTAAGATCATGATCACCATGGTCAAAACCAATCCGGATGCTGAGCCGCACAAGCAACAATCGCAAATCCTGGTGCCGAAAGACACACCTGGCGTAAAGATCCTCGACGGCATGCAAGTGTTTGGCGACTATGATGCGCCGCACGGCCATATGCATATCGTGTTCGACAATGTGCGTGTGCCGAAAGAGAATATGCTGCTTGGCGAAGGCCGCGGCTTTGAAATCTCTCAGTTGCGCCTTGGACCCGGCCGTATTCACCACTGCATGCGGTCTATCGGTGCAGCAGAGCGCGCGCTTGATATGATGGTCGTGCGCGGCATGACGCGCGAAGCGTTTGGGCGTCCACTGATCAAATTGGGCGGCAATACGGAAATCGTATCCCGCGCCAGAATCGATATTGAATCGATGCGCATGATGGTTCTGAAAGCAGCCAAGGCGATGGATGTGCTGGGCAATAAAGAGGCCCGCGTCTGGATCTCCATGGTCAAAGCCATGGTGCCAGAGAAGGTCTGCCGTATTATTGACCAGGCGATCCAGATGCACGGCGCCGCGGGGGTTTCACAATGGACACCGCTGGCCCGTCTTTACGCCAATCAGCGCACACTGCGTCTGGCCGATGGCCCAGACGAAGTGCACCATATGGTGGTTGGCCGCGCAGAAACGCGTAAATATTCAGGTGAGGAAGAGGATCCAGCCTTGGCTTCTATCTGGCGCAAGTAAGCGTCCACCGAAATTCATTCTCTTGGAAGCGCGGTCGGTTCGGCCGCGCTTTTTTGTTCGGGTCAAGAAAAATGGGATGCACCTAAAAGGTGCATCCCAAGTAGTTGGCTGGGTTAGAGGGGCGGATGAACCCAAGCCTTTGAGCTTGTCCGGTACGGTCATGGAGTAACCGCCTGCGACAGTATTCTACTTAGACGGGAGTTCCTAACAAAGCGTAAACACTTGGGCTATTCATGGGCAAATCTGTAAAAAGAAGAAATATAGAAATAAAAGCACTTCTATATTTTTCTATATATCTATTAGTACTGTGTGTATTGATATACTTTAATGTAATCTAGCAGAGCGTAGAACTTGTCCGAGCATCTTCTTGCGAGCACTAAAAACTATTTAAAATTGAATTCACTAACGGATTTCCGCCCGTAATTAGGATCTAGCCGGCAAGAGCACGGTCACTCGGGCGACCGCACCTGCTTTATCCACGCGGATCGTTCCATTCACGGGCAACGCCCTGGCCGCCGCGACGAGTCAGCCAAAACATGCCGAACAGGTCGAAAATGCCAGCACCGAGTCGGCCGAGGAATCCATATTTCGATTGCCCATGCCAACGCGCGCGATCATTCACCAACTCTTCACGGACCGTCCAACCGGCACGTTTGATCAGCGCCGGCAGGAAGCGATGCATTGATGCAAAGTATGGCAATTCGCGAAACGCTTCGGTGCGGATCAGTTTCCATCCGCATCCTGTGTCCGTGGCATCATCTCGCAACATGAATCGGCGTACGCCATTTGCGACGCGAGATTGTAGCCACTTGAATCCACTATCGTTGCGACTGTTTCGCTTGCCGGCAATGATGCCCAATGCGCCGGTGTCCTGACCGGCGATCAGCTCATGCCAGAGGCGGGCTGTGTCATTGATATCATTCTGGCCATCGCCGTCGATCAATTGCGTCCAGGTCCCGCGCACGGCTTTCAGACCCGTGAACAAGGC
>JBCCDZ010000128.1:0-8602 GCA_039030525.1 Pseudomonadota bacterium
ATGCTCAGGATGAGGGCTTTTTGGTTTGGCTGATCTCCGGGAGGGGGCGTTCGTTTACATACTGCGCTGCGCAGATGGAGCCTATTATGTGGGCTCTTATCGCGGCGATGATTTGAACGTGCGCGTCGCCGAGCACAATTTTGGACATCGCAAGAAAGCCTGGACCTATCGACGGCGCCCGGTCGAGCTCGTTTGGTCGGAGCATTTTGTGCGCTACACAGATGCTGTCTCATGTGAGCGCCAGTTGAAGGGATGGTCGCGCGCGAAGAAAGAAGCGCTCATTGATGGCGACTATTCAAAGCTGCGCAGATTGGCACGCTCCAAGTCGTCCCGAAGGACCCCCTCATCCTGAGCTTGTCGAAGGACGAGGGGATCCGGGCTCGGCAACTAGTCCACCAGTACCGCTTCGCGCGCAACGGTCAGATGCGGAACGCCATCACTGGTTTTGGACCAGGAAATACCTTCCGGCGAAACGAACGCCGTAACGCGTTGTCGATAGGCGGAAAAACTCTCCCAATCGACCACATCAACGGGCTCATCGAAATGCAGGGTCACTTCGTATCCGGCGCCGTCTTGCAATTCACGAACGCCATGAATGCGACCTTTGAAGGCCCGTTTCAAATAGTGGCCACTGACCCGTTCGCCGACTTGCCAGGCGGCTTCCGGCATATTGGATAGCCGCGCGGACGCGGTGTTCCAATCCCGAAACCCCATTTCCTGAGCAATCTGTTCCAGCGCCGTCGACAAAGACATAGTGGGACCGTTTTCGGCCTTGAGTTGTCGCGCTCGGGCCTTGGCCTGAACACGGGTATAAATTAGCGAAACCATCGCGAGATTCCTTTCACGAAACCTGTTGGTCGTCTAAAAGGCGGGGCTCACATTGCCGCCAGACCAGGTGTGAAATGGTCTGCGATAAGAACCGGAAAACCGGTGAGATCTTCACCATGAACCAAAGGTCCAGCGAGCGGCAGGCGTCTCAACCTGAGCGCCCGGTAGCTCAATTGACCCATAATCGTCAACCGAAAACCTGGCTGGCGCGGGCTAAGCCTTTTCCACTTCTTCATCGATGATTTCCATCATCCGGTCGTGTAACTCGGTCTCCCACCCTTCGGCCCGTTCGCGGATGCGGGAGACATAGGCGTCATTTTCGTGCGCCGGAATGTCGATATCATAGACGTCGGCAACCTCGATCATCGACTGTTGATCCATCTCATGAAACGCGTCTTTCATCCGCTCTGCGGCCGGGCGCGGCGTGCCCAACGCTTCGAACGCCGAACGGCCGATACGAAGCGAGCTGTCATAGGTTTCGCGAATGATATCGCGGCACCCATGCGCCCAAAGCTCATAAGTGTGATGCCGGTCGACAGCCCGCGCGATGACATGCAGGTCTGGGTAATTGCGGGTGGCATAAGAGACCAGTTCTGTAATCTGATGTTTGTCATCAATCGTGACGATCAGCAATTTGGCTTTATCAATGCCAGCGGCATGCAACAGGTCCGGGCGCGTCGCATCGCCAAAATAGGCATGGCTGATGCCATAGGCGCGCAGGATGTCGAGCTGTTTGGAACTGTAATCAATCACGGTCGCTTGATAGCCGGCCGTCCGCAGCATGCGATCGACAATGCCGCCAATACGGCCGCGACCGGCAATGATGATGCCATTATCTTCGGTAATCTCATCCGCGTCCTGTTCCTGGCCTTTAGTATAGAGACCGGCAACGATCTGATCATAGAGGATAAAAAGCAGCGGCGTGATCAACATTGAAAGGGCGACGACCAAAAGCAACAGGTCCGAGACCAGCTCCGGCAAGATGCCATTCGTGGCAGTAAACGCGAGCAAGACAAAGCCAAACTCACCGGCTTGCGCCAGACCGAGCGTGAACAGCCAGCGCTGAGCGCCGCGAATCTTGAAGGCGGTACCGAGTATGAACAGGACGAGCGCCTTCACGGCCATCAGCCCGAGCGTCATACTGATGACAACACCGAAATTCGCCGACAAGAGATTGAAATCGATGCCGGCCCCGACCGTGATGAAGAACAGTCCGAGCAATAATCCGCGGAACGGATCAATGTCGGATTCGAGTTCGTGCTTATATTCTGAGTTCGCCAGGACCACGCCCGCCAGGAACGTTCCGAGCGCAGGCGAAAGCCCGACCAGTGTCATCAAGAGCGCAATCCCGATCACCATCAACAAAGCAGTGGCTGTGAATAATTCCCGCAATTTCGCGCCAGCGACAAACCGGAAGATTGGGCGTGTCAGATAGTTTCCGCCGAGGATCACCACAGCGATCGCGCCGACCGTAACCAGCATGGTTTGCCAACCATTGAGATTCTCGACCAGGCTGAGGCCCGCCTCCGCGTCGCCGCCTGCCGTCGCCTGAACCACTTCCGGGAAGGCCAGAAGTGGAATGATGGCCAGCATCGGGATGAAGGCAATGTCCTGAAAAAGCAGGACCGAGAAGCTGGCTTGCCCGCCATCGCTCTTCATCAGACCCTTTTCATTCAATGTTTGCAGCACAATCGCAGTCGATGACAAAGCCAGAATCATCCCAATGATGATGGCGGTGTTCCATGACTGCCCGAATGCCATGGCCACGGACATGACCAGGATCATGGTCAACAAGACCTGCCCGCCGCCCAGGCCAAGCAGGCGGTTGCGCATCTGCCAGAGCAATTTCGGCTCGAGCTCCATGCCCACCAGAAAGAGCATCATGACGACGCCAAACTCAGCAAAATGTTGAAGCGAAACAACGTCTACGCCCAGAAAGGCGAGCAAGGGGCTGATCGCAATCCCGGCGATCAAATAGCCCAGAACAGAGCCCAGTTTCAGGCGCGTCGCGATCGGGACCGCGATAATCCCAGCAACCAGGAGAATAAAGGCCAGTAAGAGAAAGTCAGACATAAAATGGCTCGCAATTTCGTATGCTTCGAAGCCATATAGGAGGGTTTGCCGAGATTGCGAAAGCCGGTTTGAGTCGGCGCTTGTTCTCTTTTAGCGGTTTGATGTAAGCTCCGATTGGTAGAGTCGTGGGAGAAGACACGTGGTAAAGTGGATACTCGGCATTTTGATTGTTGCCGTCGCGGGCGCAGTTGCCGCTTGGTGGTGGCTCAATCGGCCTCTCGTCATTCGGCATCCGGCGTTCGGAACGGACTGTTCCAACCTCGTCTCAGAGGCCAATTTGAACAACAAGGTAGATTGTGTGCGGGTCTGGTATGGCACCAACCGGTTGTTGCTGACCGATGATGCTTCGCCCGCTGGCGACATCGTCGACGTGGTCGAAGGCCTCGGCGAAAGTGGCGATCAGTTAAGCATGGGCCGAGCCGATGTCTGGCTGCCCAGGCTGATCGAACAAGGCGGCAGTCGCACACGCGGAGAGACCCCACATGTGCAAGGCAGCGCTCCCAACGACATAGATAAGTTGGCGGAATTTGTATTCCTGACTCGCATCACCTCAAATGGGCGCGAGTCATTCAGCACAACGCTGCAAAACGCGATCAATGGCGAGGGCTCGGACTCGGTGCTGCTCTTCATTCATGGCTTCAATGTGCAATTCGACGAAGCTCTGGTGCGCGCCGCGCAACTCTCAAATGATCTGTCACGCGAGAACCGTTTCAATGTGGGCGTCCCGGTCCTTTATAGCTGGCCATCTGCGGGCGCCTTGTCGCTTGAAGACTATCAGGGCGATCGGTCAAGATCGCTGGGGGCTGCGCCATATCTGGAAGAATTTCTCGACATTCTGACCGAGGACCTGTCAGTGTCTCGTATCAACATCATCGCCCATTCCATGGGCAATCGCGTGCTGACCCAGGCCCTTGAAGACTATGCCCGCGACTATCTGGATCGCCACAATCGCGATGATCTGGAATTTCGCATCATGCTCGTCGCGGCGGATGTTGAACGCGACATTTTCGATGCCGCGAATGGCGTGTTCGACAATCTCGACGCCAACGTGACGATCTATACCTCTGACACTGACCGCGCGCTGCATATTTCCAGTATCGTCAATACCAATCAGGAAAAACGTCTTGGCGACACGGACACAAACCGGCCCTATATCCGGCCCTCCCTCAACTATCAGACCATCGATGCCACCGCAGTCACCACGGAGCTGTTTGGCATCGGGCACAATTATTACTCGGACAATCCGACCATTCTCTGGGACATGATGTGCACGATCCGGGAAACGCCGCCCCAGAATCGCGCATTGGAAATGGCCCGCTTTGGCGACTTACCAAACGGCGATCCTTATTTCCGGATCAATTCAACGATCAATCCGAATGCCAATGAATGCACATTGCATCGCACCGCATTTCCAGCCGGGAGTGCGCCGATTCCGGCACGCGTCGAGCGTAACGATGGGGCTTCGGAAGAACCGATCGACATCATGCCGGAAGCCGTGCCGGCTCCGCCGCCACGGTCGATGTCGCCGCCGGTAGAAATTGCCGAACCCGATCCTGTCATCGCATCCGAACCGAGCCCTATCGCGATCGAGTTTCTGGTCGAGTCTTATGACGAAATCGATTTGGCACCGAATAATAATACGCTCGAAAACGCATTTGATGCCAATCGCGAAATCGCCTCCATTCAAATCCGCGCGGCGTCTGACACCGTCGGCAGCGAACAGGCCAATCTGGCGCGAACACAGCGTTATACTGATGCCGTCGCCGACTGGTTCATCGCGCGGGGCGTTGATTCTGACCTGATTTCGGCTCAGGGCGTCGGCGAAGGCGGTCTCGCAATTGAGACCGAGGATGAGATTGACGAGCCGCGCAATCGCCGCGTCATGATCCTGATCACGTACGCCAATTAAGGGCGATCTACTCCGTCACCACGCGGAACCCGAGCCCGCTATCCCGCGTTGTTCGCGAAAACCGCGCTCGGCTGGCAGCGCGGTGTTCCGCAGCGCCGGTTTTGAATGAGCCGCCGCGCACAACACGCCGGTCGCAATCGCCTGCGGACACGGCGCTGCCATCGCTGGCCGCATCGCGATAATTGTTCACATAGCAATCAGACACCCATTCGCGAACATTGCCCAACATGCCAGACACGCCATAGCCATTCGCAGGCATCGAAGCGGCGTCTTTCACCGCATTGCCCGACGCGCCTGGACCCGGATATCCGGCGCCCCACCAATAGGCTGTCGCCTCGCCGCCACGGGCAACATATTCCCATTCGGCTTCCGTTGGCAGGCGGTAGGATTGATCGGACGTTTCGCTCAGCCAATTGGCATACCCGACGGCGTCATCCCAGCTTACACCTGTCACAGGGGCCTCGTCCGCGCCGCCGCCTTGGGGCGCGTCGCAATTCCCCGCATCGACACAGAGCTGCCACTCTGCGCGTGTGATCTCGGTCTCGCTGATTGAGAAAGATGCCAGTGTAACCTCGCGCTGTGGACCTTCATTGCCGGTCCGATTGGTTTCATTGTCCGGCGATCCCATCATGAAAGACCCAGAGTCAATCGCGACCATGTCTGGACACACGTCACAGGTTGGCTCTGGCGGCGGCGGATCGTCTGACGTGCCCTCGCCCATCAAGGCCTGGTAGCCGAACCAACCGCCAGCGCCGATGACGACCAAACCCGCCAGAAGCATCGGCAGCGGACTGGACGATTTCTTGGCCTTCGGCTCCGCCGGCGCGGGTTCAGGAGGGGGCGCAGGCGCCGCCACGATAACAGGTTCTGGCTCGCTTGGCGGAGGCGAAACGGGCGCGGCGGGCGCAACTGCCACGGGCGCCGCGTCTTGTGCCGCCGCGCCGCCCGGCTTTGGTTTTTCCAGGGCGCGCTTCAAATCATCAACATAATTGACCCAACGTTCATCACCACGATCGCCGGCCCAGTCAATCAAGTCCGCAGTTTGCGTCAGTTCGAACATGATCGGGCGTTCGGCATCCTCGATCATCGCGGGTACGAGCACGCAATTACGCTGGCCCTGAGTGGCTTCCGCCCGCACCCAGGTCGATTTTACTGATGTCTGCGACCAGAGCACGATGACGACATGCGAGTCGCGCAGCATGGTTTCGGTCACTTCGTCATAGGTTTGTCCGGCCCTCAAGACCTTGTCCCACCAGACGGAAAAGCCTTCGGCCTCCAACGCTTCAGCAATGATCTGCGCGGTCGGGCGATCGACCCGGCTATAGGATAGAAAAATGTCTGCCAATGTCCCCGGTCACTCTCGTTTTTATAGTTAATTTTCTCCCACACGCGACAGAGATGGCATACATTTCCTGCGAACTGAAGCAGAACTTGCGCTTCGCGCATGCGGAAAAGTCTTTTGGTTTCAGACACCAAGCTCGAATCTATCTTGCATCGCATCGCCATTACGTGTTTGCATACGGATGAATCAGCGCGGGATATCCAGTCATGGGTTTCAGGTTCAATGACGAACTTCTCCTTTCCGAGGCAGACCGTAATCTTGCCAATACATCCTATCCCAATGTCTATTTTGCGCTTGATCATCCGGAATTACGGGAAGAATTTGCCCGCATTGATGCGCTCGCCAATGCCTCAAAGCGCACCTCACGCTGGGTCGGCTGCGCCGCGCTGATTTTTGCCACGCTGTCGCTCCTGACCTTTCCAGCAGCCGCTCTTTTGAAAGACACGCTGCCTGACGGCCTGATCAGCGATCGCCTGATGTTGATCTCGGGTATTCTCGGCGCCGCGTTTGGCATTCTCGCGCTGATCTTTGGAAATCTCGGTCTTGGGTTTGGACGGGTGAAACGCAGCTGGTTGCAAAAGCGCCTGATGACCGAGCGCTTACGGCAATGGCATGCGCAGCATTTGATTGCGCACGCTGTCGAAATTGCCGACGTCGCCGATTCTCCGGAAGAACGGTCCGCCTGGTTAGCCAATCGAGCGCTCTCATTTGCGCGTTTCAAACGCAATTTCATTGACCAGATTGGCAGCGAATACACCAAATTCACCAATGTCTCAGCCGCCGCCTATTCCGGCCAAAGCATTGTCAGCCCAGACCAGTCCGGCGAGTTCTGGATCGATAAGGATTGGGCGAAATCCGCCACGGCACGCCCAGGCGAAGAGCATCAAGATGCCCTCAATGAACTGTACGAGGCAATCGATGAGACCCGCATTCGTGGCCAGATTCAGTACACAAATTACGTCCTGTCATCCGACGCGAAATTCTGGTCATCGCCAGCCAAGCAGTTACATATTCTCGGCAATCTCAGCTATGTTCTTGTGGTTCTGTCTTTTGTGGCAAATTTCGTCGCCTTGGTCGGTGCTATCTGGGAGGGCGCGAAAGGCAGCTCCGTTCCGATCAGCTGGGAAGTGATGAGTTCGCTCGCCATCGCATTTGCCATCCTTGCGGTTGGCGCTCGAGCCATGCTCGAAGGCCTCCGCCCCCAACGCGAAACGCGGCGCATGCAATTCTATGCCGCGGCGATCAATCATGCGGGCAATAGTTTCGAGAATGCTCGCACGCACAATAAGAAAATCGAAGCCGCATGCCTGCTCGAGCGCGCCTCGTATGACGAGATGATCGAATTTATCAGTTCAAATGAGCACGCCCGGTTCGTGCTTTAGGACTGGCCGCAAACCTCCGCCACATCATCATCGGCGCTCAGAGCGGCTGCGGTGCGATACGGCGCATCGGTGGCGAGCAGCGTCAGGCCGCCATCGACGAGGTCCTGAAACTCGCTCGGATCACCATCAGCCCAATAGGTGTCATCGAGGCGATCGCCGGGCCGTCCCAGAGTCCCGAATGCCGTCTCCACACCGCGTGACCCGACGGCTGCGAAAGCGCGCGGATTGGGATTGCGCGTCCCCATCCAGGCAACGACATTGTCGAAATCGACCCCGGCCGCTTCCAACTCTTCCTGATGATCGCGACTGTTCACGCCGGCGGTCATCATCAGGTCTGGTGCCAGGCCCGCCACTTCGATCGCCTGATTGTCATTATAAGTAATCAGGACAACATGGTCTTCCGCGTCAGCTGCGCGGACGTGCGAGATGATATTACGAAAACTCGTGGTCGGCTTTTTGTCCAACTCGACGATCACCCCGCGAGTTTTAGCCCATAGAAGGACATCAGACAGCTTGGGCGGTGTGAAGTCTGTGATCTGGCCGTCATTGTCTTTCAGATTTAAAGTGCGGATCGTCTCCCAATCTGTGTCGGCGACCGCGCCATCGCCTGTCGTGGTGCGGCCCAGCGTGCGATCATGCAGCAGGAAAAGTACGCCATCACGGCTCTCGACGACGTCGATTTCGTGAATAAGCAAACCCTGATCCGTGGCATAATCTAGTGTCTCAATCGCATTCTCCGGATACCCGGGCGCAGGCCCCGCGCGGTGAGAGGCAATCAGCAACCCGCCTTCTTCGCGAACACAATCAAAAAAGTCCGGCAGCGCTCCGAGGTTGATGCGCGTTGCCTCTTTTATCGGCTCAGCTATCGGCTCAGCCGTCTCGACAGACAGATCCTCACCCTCAGCGCTCACCGGCGGATCAAACGCGCCCGCATCGGGCTGACACCCCACCAATAGGACACATGCCGCGAGCCCGGCGCTTAACAGAACAGATTTCATGGATTTGAGCTTTCGTTTCTTGCCGATCCCCTACCAGCAACCTACAACAATAATCAGGCCTTGTAAGAGG
>JBCCDZ010000129.1:0-8573 GCA_039030525.1 Pseudomonadota bacterium
CATCCTTTGGTTTGGTTGGTTCGGCTTTAACGGCGCGTCTCAACTGGCGGTGGGTACGTTTGACGACATCAATGCGGTCGCAAAAATCTTCGCCAATACGAACATGGCTGCTGTCGGCGGCGTGCTCTCTGCGATGATCCTGACGGCCATCCTTTATAAGGGCAAAGTCGACCCAACCATGGCGTTCAACGGCGCCATTGGCGGTCTTGTTTCAATCACCGCCGAACCATTGGCGCCAAGCATGGGCTTCGCCGTATTGATCGGTGCTGTGGGTGGTGTTCTGGTCGTGCTGACCGTGCCGCTGCTCGACAAGTTCAAGATTGACGATGTCGTTGGCGCCATTCCGGCTCACCTGGTTTGCGGGATCTGGGGCACGATGATTGTCGCCGCCTCTTATGGCAATCACATCATGCCACCTGTCGATGAAGCAGGCGCCCTGACCGGCGATGCCAGCTATGTTGGCCAACTGGTCGGTGTTGTTCTGACCGGCATCGTGGTCTCGGTCTTGTCAGCCATCGTCTGGATGGGTCTGAAACTCAGCATTGGTGTCCGCGTCAGCGAAGAGGACGAGCAACTCGGCCTCGACCGCGCCGACACAGGTGTCGAAGCTTACCCAGAGTTTGCTTCCTAATCAGTTTGCCTGCACCGGCCCTGGTCGGTGCAGGCAATCCTACGCTTCCTTCAGTTTGGAAGCGTTTCCTCCCGACTTACCCCCGGCGCGCAAGCTCCGGGGGTTTCTTTTGGGCAATTTCATGTCTGTTAGCGCCGTTTTAAGGCCGCGCTTGTAATTTCATTTTTGGTTCAGAACGTCCGTCGAAGACCGGAGTGTAGATTATGGCAAGTTCAATCGCAGAAGCGGCTCATATGCGGGAAGTATCCGACCCGGTTTGGCGGATCATTACAGGCACCACCGCCTTTGCGATTGGTGTGTTCATTTGTGGCAGTGTCGGCTCATATGATCCGCTGGATCCAAGCTGGAACGCCGCCACCAATCGAAGTGTGGAAAACCTGTTCGGGTCAGGGGGTGCGGTCTTTGCCGATATCATGCGGCAATTGCTGGGGTGGTCGGCCTGGGTCGCAGGTCTTGCCTTGATGATTGGCGGCGCCATGCGTACTGTTCTGATCGGCGCTCCGCGGGTCCGCCGATGGTTGCTTGGTTTCCTTTTTGTGCCGCTCTCTGCGGCCTGTTTCGCTGCCTGGCCAGTGCCGACATCCTGGCCGATCCGGGCCGGTCTTGGCGGGATGGTCGGCGATAGTCTGCACGATCTTGCAGCGATGCCGTTTAAAGCGCTGCTGCTGCCCATGCCTGAGCTTCTCTCTGGCCTGGTCGCAGGCGCTCTGGCGCTGCTTTGTGCGTTTGCTGCGCTCGGCTTTCGACGCGGCGATGCGCGGTTGCTGCAAGCTGCGGCGTCGCAATCGAGCGCCCGGGCGGCGCGTAAAGCGGGCGGCTTGTTTGGTCGATTGCAGTTTAAGCGCGATCGCTCAGACGCAGAACTTGAGGAGGATGATCAGACGCAGATCATGCGCCGCAGCAAGCCGAAATCTGAACGACGCAAATTTGTCGAAGACGAGATTGAAGACGCGATCGTCGAGGACGTCCCCCCGCCGGCGCCACCCCCTTCCAAACCGGTGACGGTTACCGCGCCGCGATCAGCCACGATCCCGAAGCCTCAGGTGAAGCGCAATCGCAAGTCGCGCGGTCGCAAAGTACCGCCGCTGGATTTGCTGCAAGTGCCACCGACGCAGCGCCACGAGATTGACGAAGACTTGTTGCTCGCCAAGGCCAATCGCCTGGCTGAAGTGTTGCGTGAATTCGGCGTCCGTGGTCGCATTCGTGAAGTGCGTCCTGGTCCTGTCGTGACCTTGTTTGAGCTCGAGCCCGCGGCCGGCGTAAAGTCGTCCCGAGTGATCTCACTGGCTGATGATGTCGCGCGTTCAATGAGCGCCGTGTCCTGTCGCATCGCGGTTGTGCCAGGCAAGAATGCGATCGGTATCGAATTGCCGAACGAAGAGCGCCAGACCGTGTTTTTGCGCTCGCTGCTCGACAATGACATTTACACCAAGTCCAAAGCGGCGCTGCCAATGGCGCTGGGCGAGGACATTGGCGGCGCGCCAACAGTGGTTGAGCTTGCAAAGATGCCTCACCTGCTGATCGCCGGGACGACCGGGTCGGGTAAGTCCGTCGGCGTCAACGCGATGATCCTGTCATTGATCTATAAGCTGCCTCCGGAAGAGTGCCGGTTTATCTTCATTGACCCGAAAATGCTGGAACTCAGCATTTATGAAGGCATCCCGCATTTGCTCTCACCCGTTGTGACGGACCCGAAAAAGGCGGTCCTCGCTCTGCAATGGGCGGTGCGCGAGATGGAAATGCGCTATGAGTTGATGTCCAAGGCAGGCGTCCGGAATCTGGCCGGCTTTAACAAGAAAGCGGCTGAGTTTCGCAAGCGCGGCGATCACATGACGCGTAAAGTCCAGACCGGCTTTGATGATCGCGGCAAGCCGCAATATGAAACCGAAATCCTGCCGCTCGATCATGTCCCCAACCTGGTCATCGTGATCGACGAAATGGCTGACCTGATGATGGTCGCCGGTAAAGAGATCGAAGGCTGTGTTCAGCGGCTGGCGCAAATGGCACGGGCCGCGGGTATTCATTTGATCACCGCCACACAACGTCCATCTGTCGACGTCATCACCGGCACGATCAAGGCCAATTTCCCGACGCGCATCTCCTATATGGTGACCACCAAAATCGACTCGCGCACTATTCTCGGCGAGCAGGGCGCGGAACAGCTGCTCGGCATGGGCGACTTGCTGTATCAAGCGGCCGGCGTGAAAACCAAACGCTGTCACGGGCCGTTCGTGTCAGATGAAGAGGTCCAGGCTGTGGTTGACTGGCTGCGCGAAAATGGCGGCGAACCCGACTATAATCCTGAAGTTCTGGAAGAGCCCGAAGAAGGCACAGGCAGTGCGATCATGGATGCCATGCTTGGCACATCAACCGGCGATAAGGACGAAGATCTTTATGCGCAGGCCATGGCCATCATCCTGCGCGACAAGCGGGCCTCAACCAGTTATCTCCAACGTCGCTTGAAAGTTGGGTATAATAAGGCCGCAACCCTGATCGAGCGATTGGAAGAAGAGGGCGTCATTTCCGCGCCAAATCATGCCGGTAAGCGCACAATCTTGCGCCAGGGCGACCCTGAATAACCCGGCGATATAAGCAAATCCCCTAAGTGACGGGGGCGAGAATATCGGCTCCTCTGGTCAGCAAGACACCAGAGGAGCCGTATTGCTATGAGCCATACACCGCATGAATTGAGCGACGAATTTCCAACCGACAAAGACCGCATCAGCGAATTGAAGCGGACCAGTCCTCATTTTGCCAAACTGGCGGACCGTTATCACGACATAAACCGCACCATTCACCGCATGGAAGAACGGATTGAACCGGTCGGCGATGTCACTGAATTGGCCTTGCGGCGAGAGCGGATGATGCTCAAGGACCAGCTCTATGCCATGATGCAGCCGAGCGGATATTCCCGCGCTGGTTAGTCCGGCATAGCGTAGAGCGCGCCAGCGTCGCAGCTCACGGTCATATTGGTCGTTGACGCTGGCGCGATTTCGCTTGTATACGCGCCTTTCCTTTTTCGTGCCCAGATGGCGGAATTGGTAGACGCGCTACGTTCAGGTCGTAGTGTCCTTTTGGACGTGGAGGTTCGAGTCCTCTTCTGGGCACCAACTGCTTTCCCATGCAGTCCAAGTTGATCCAGAAAATTACTTAAAAACAAACTTAATGCGCAGATTGGCTCGGAGGACTGGCCAGGTCTGTCCTAATTGAATTGCGGAAATACCAACAAATATGTGGTATCAGAGTGGGTATGGCGACATTCGGGTCGCGATACTTCCCATTGAGCATTCTTAGTAATGGTATTTGCCATAATCGCTAGGTGACCTGGCGGTCGCTCCCGAAACTTATTGCCTGAGATTGCTGTTTGGCACTAAGCCGGAATGTATTGGGAGAGAAAAATGAAAATGCGTTACAGACTGATATCGGCTTGCATACTTGGATTGGGTGTCGCTGGTTGCGCGGCGATTGAATCCGGAGAAAAGCCCTCAAACGCGCGCGCCGCGCTTTCGGGAACCGAAGACTTTATTGTTCAAGTGGCCGGAACAGAAATTGGCGCCATGGCAGTTGACCACACCTCCGGCGCGACTGTCATCGCCTATGAGTATCGCAATAATGGCCGCGGTCCGACCTTTAACGAAACGATCAATCTCGACGCCGATGGATTTCCGACCAAGTGGCGCGTTGAGGGAGCGACCACGTTCGGGAACAAGGTCAATGAGTCCTTTGACCAGACGGGCACGCTCGCCGAATGGACGGATGCGACCGGATCAGGATCAGCAGAACTTAAAGCGCCAGCCATCTATGTCGCGCAAAATGCCAGCCCATATGGTTTATGGCTCTATGCCCGCGCCTTACTCGCGGATGATGACCAATCGATCGCGGCTTTGCCGGGCGGTACATTGCAACTCACCGAAATCGAAACGCTCAACGTGACCGGACCAAGCGGCGAAGAACCTGTCACCGCGTACGCGCTTTCAGGTATTAGTCTCAATCCGACCTATATCATGCTTGATGCGAGCGACGCCTATATTGGCTTTGTCTCACCAAGGTTCTCTGTGCTAAAATCAGGATATGAAGCCGAGGATGAGGCGCTGCGTGCGCGTGCGGTTGAGTATTCGGCGCAGCGTTTTGAGAACATTCAAGCGCGCGTCGCGCGAAATTTCGACGGTGCCGTACGTATTCATAATGTTCGTGTGTTTGATCCGCACAGCGAAGCTTTGACTGATCTGGTTTCCGTCGTGTTTGAAGGCAATAAGATCACCTCGATCGACCTGCCGAACACGCGAGGAGAGTCTGAAACGTTAATTGATGGCGATGGCGGAACACTGGTCGCCGGCATGTATGAGATGCATGGTCACCTTGGACAGAATAGCGCGCTGCTGAATATTGCTGCAGGCGTCACGTCCGTCCGCGATATGGGCAATTCCAATCACGTCTTGGGCGCGCTGGTAGAAAAGATCGAAAGCGGTCGCCTTGCCGGGCCTCGTATCATTCGAAGCGGTTTCATCGAAGGCAAAAGCCCCTTCAGCTCCAACAATGGGGAGCTTGTCACGAATGAGGAAGAGGCGGTTGAGGCCGTGCGTCGCTATGGCAATGGCGAGTTTCACCAGATCAAGATTTACAACTCCATGAAGGGAGAATGGGTCCCGGCAATGGTTGAGGAAGCCCGCAAGCTCGGCTTGCGCGTGGCCGGACACGTGCCAGCTTTCTCGAATGCGGATCAAATGATTGCCGCGGGTTATGATGAGATGACCCATATCAATCAGGTCATGCTCGGCTGGGTGCTTGATGAGGGTGAGGATACCCGCACGCTGTTGCGGCTAACCGCCTTGAAACGCCTACCCGGACTAAGTCTCTCGGACACGCGCGTTCAAAAGACCATCAATGCGATGGCGGAGAAGGGGACCTCGATCGATCCAACATTGGCAATTCATGAGGCCTTGCTGCGATCGCGAAACGGAGAAGTACGCGCAGGTGTTATCGACTACATTGATCATATGCCGGTCGGCGTGCAGCGCAGCGCCAAAACGGCCTGGTCTGATGTCTCTGCGCCGGGCGACGATGAGGCCTATTATCAAGCCTTTGACAAGATCATCGAAACGGTGACGGCGATGCGAGCGGCGGGCATCCTGTTGGTTCCCGGCACAGACATGGGAGGCTCCTTCGTCTATCACCGAGAGCTTGAGCTTTATCAGCAGGTTGGTATGTCAGCGCCCGAGATCCTGGCTTGGGCCACTCACGGGATGGCTGAATATGTTGGTCAGTCAGACCAGCTTGGATCAATTGAAGAAGGCAAACTCGCCGATTTCTTTTTGATCCCGGGTGATCCTACCGAAGACTTGAAAGCCATCAAAACCATCTCGATGGTGGTCAAGGATGGAACGGTCTACTTCCCGAGTGAGATTTATCCGTCATTTGGAATCAAGCCGTTCGTTGATCCTCCGAACCTCGTGACCCAGTAAGTGGGTATTATTATCGCTGCGAATCAAAAGCGACGGGAGACTGATGGCGCCTTTCGGCGTTAAAGCTGACGTTAGCGAACACATAATCCTGGAACCGCTCATCCCGGCGCAAGCCGGGATCTCTTTCCTTGCTTCTGGAGTTGTTGCACAAGATCCCTGCCTGCGCCGATCGAGATGCCTCTTCTGGCACCAGATTTACCGCTTATTGCCAATAGTTAATTCCTGTGGTCATTTGTCTTCGCTGGGGAGAGACGGGGACAGGTATGATCAGGACGATTGCCGGAGCAATTTGCGGCGCCGCGTTATTGACGCTAGCGCCGTACAGTGCGGCTGCTCAGGTTGAGGATGATCGCTACTATTCTGAGGCCGAGGAATTCGTCGCCGGTTTTGTGCGCTTCGTCGCTTATCACGAAGCCGGACATCTTCTCATGCAACAAATCGCTGAAATGCAGACCGATCCCTATTGGTCCAAGGGCGAGCTTGAAGACTTTGCGGATCAGTTTGCGGTTGTGTTGCTCGAGCCAGATGCGAGCGACGATTATGGCGTCGCTGAAATCATGGATGCCGCGGTCGGTTGGCTGCAAGTCGATGATAATGCCGGGATAAATGATCCGCATTCGCCGCCGCAGGACCGGGCGCTGAATATTGTCTGTCTGGTCTATGGCAGCGATCCGGCACGGTTTTCCGACCTCCAGGAATATGTTGAAGCCGACAAGGATTGTGAAGCGCAATATTCTGATATGGACGACGCCATCGAAGATGTGTTTCGCGCTCAAACGGACGAGTTTGGAGTCGAGATTGAGATCAAATATCTCGAGGCCAGCGCTGAGACCGATGAGGCTAGAGATTTTCTGATCCGCAGCGAGATTCTAGAGGACCTGAAGGACGATCTTGAGACGGACTATAGCCTGACCAATCGTACCATCATCCAGGCCCGCGATTGTCGCGGCCGATTCAAAGAAGATACATTCCACTTCAATACGGTGTCGGGCGAGTATGAGGAAGACGACCGGTACTTTATCACAGTTTGCTACGAAATGATCGACATGCGGCTTCGGTACGGCATGACCGGCGTGGAATAGCGTATTTTGCGGCGACAATGATGTCACCGCTCGGAATAAAACAACCAACCGCGTCAGATGCGGTCAATTAGAACACGTTCAAGGAAGGGTGACCTATGAAGAAAACAGCCACACACACACTGCTCGCCGCAGCATTCGCTTTCGGCACTGTTGGTTTGATCGCGCCCGCGATCGCGCAAGAAGCCGAGGCTCCGGTTGAGATGACCGATGAAGAGCTAGATGCCGTCATGGAGGAATTGCTCGACGCGGAACTCGACGCCTGCGCAGACGATGAGGCGTGTATCGACGCCGTGCTCGACGAGTATGAGGCCGACTTGGATATCAGTGAAGGTGACGTTGCGCCAGAAGCGGACATGGAAGCGTCGAGCGCGGCTGAGGGCGCGGCATCAGCCGCGGCAGCTCCGGCCCAGGCGGCTACAGATGCAGCTGAAGCGGTTGCGCCAGCTCAGGCTGCGAGCGCGCCTGAGGCGCCTGAAGCAGCCGATGAAGAAGGTGTCTTGAACAGCGCTGGTGAAGCTGATGAGGATTCTGACGGTACCGGAGGAACGACCCGTCCGGGTTCGCGCCCTGACCGACAATCAAATGATGGCTAAGCCCATCTGGATCTAAGCTGTGAAGATCAATCGCCTTCGGAGTCGAGGGCGATTGTCTCGCCCGTGCAAACATCGCGGTCCAACCGTGGCCACTGTCCGTTAAGCAATTGGTCGGCATCAATTTCTGCTTGCGAAAAAGTACGGTCGCGACGGGTCAATAATCGCGTGCAGGCATCATCAGACAATTCCCGCCAGGATTGAGCAAAACGAGTTACATCCCAAAGTCTGGTCTTTCCGTCGGCGCTGGCGACCACCAATCGGCGTCCATCGGTTGAGTAAGTGGCGCTTCTGACATCTGCGGCAAAGCCAGAAATACTTTGTAAGAGACGACCGTCAACAGCATCCCAGATGTTTACGGTATTGTCGAAATTAGCCGTCACCACTTGAGCGCCGCTGGGCGAAAATTGCACCATTGAGACGTCTTCCTTAGTTGCGGCCGTTGTGGCGCGTAATCGATACGTTTCTGCATCAAGGATTCGCAAGGTGCCGTCATCGCTTCCCGTCACAATGCTACGGCCATCATGTGAAAAACCAACAGCCCCGACGCTGTCTGTATGGCCCGTCAGCGTCTCAATCATTTCACCGCTGCCGGCGCGCCATAGGATTGCCGTTCCATCATGACCGCCACTTACAATCAGGGTTCCATCCCGGGAAAATTCCGCTGCGCGGACCAGCCCCGGATGACCTTTGAGCACAGCGTGAGATTGACCGGTCGCAGCATCCCAAATTCGGACCGTTGAATCGCTACTGGCGGTGACAATTCGGGTTCCATCGTTGGCATAGGATGCGCTTGAGAGACCGCCAC
>JBCCDZ010000130.1:0-8560 GCA_039030525.1 Pseudomonadota bacterium
CTCACGGTCGCCTTCTTTAATGCGAACGTTGACTGACAACGTATCGCCTGGCGAAAATTCTGGGATGGTTTTGCCAGCGGTGACGCGGGCAACTTCTTCAGCTTCAAGCTGTTCAATCATATTCATCGTCCGTCTCCGACGCTCGCAATTTTGGTCCATTTCGGAAAGCCGCCCATAAATCGGGTCGGCGGTGTTTTGTCAATGCCTCACTCTGCTGATTCCTCCACTCATCGACAGCTTTATGATCACCGGACAGAAGAACCTCTGGGGTGGACCGATTTTCCCAGTCTCTTGGCATTGTATAATGCGGGTATTCGAGCAAGCCATTGCTGAAGCTTTCATCCTCAATTGAGGCATGATTTCCAGCGACGCCCGGGATCAATCGCAAGGTCGCCTCCAGCATCGCCATTGCCGCAACATCGCCGCCTGCCAGAATGAAATCGCCGAGCGAGACCTCAATCATATTGCGGCTTTCAATGACGCGCTGGTCGAGACCCTCAAACCGGCCGCAGAAAAAGGTCAGGCCAGGTCCGCTGGCCCATGTTTCTGCCAAGGATTGAGAAAACGGAATGCCGCGCGGGCTTGGATAGATAATCGGACACTCATTTGTGCCGACATGATCAATCGCGGCAGCGGCGACATCTGGCCGGAGGACCAAACCAGCCCCGCCGCCTGCGGGCTTCTCGTCAACTTGCCGATGCTTGCCAAGACCAAACGCGCGCAGGTCGACGGTTTCCAATGACCAAAGTCCATCCTTGCGAGCACGCTCTAGAATGGAGACGCCGAGCGGTCCTGGGAACGCATCCGGGTATAGGGTGATGAACGTTGCTGCAAAGGACATTACGGCCCCACGGAAAGGGCGAGGACTCGGGATATCGCCGCGCGGGGTAGGCCAGATTGCGCTTGAAGTTCAGTGATGGCGCTATCAATGGCTTTCAGGGCGGTCTTGCTGGTCGCCGTCGGTTTCTCAAGGACGCCTTCGCGCATCAGCGCTGCGCAGACATCCTTTGACGCAATCCAATTGTCATAGCCTGAAAACCGAAGAAAGTATTGCGCCGTTGCCCCGCCAAGGCGGGAGCCATGTTTGCCAAGATAGGTCAGCAGTCCGGCCTGGTCGTCGACGGGCCAGGTCGCGAGGAAGGTGCCAAAGCTGCCGTGCTCTTTGGTTGTCGCCACGATGAAACGGGCATTCTCGATTGTCGCGGTGATCTTCTGACCATTCCGAACGATCGCGGCGTCCGAGAGCAGGCGATCGAGGTCCTCATCTGCATAGAAGGCGACGCGATTGGGTTGAAAGCCGTCAAAGGCGACCTCGAACCCTGGCCATTTATTGCGGATGACTTTCCAGCTGAACCCCGCGCTAAAAACCGCTTTGGCCATCTCTGCGAGATAGCGGTCATCGCTGACATCTTTTGGGTCGGCGATCGCGAACTCATTGCCAGCCATCTCCAAAACTTGCTTGGTTGAGCCATGGTGCTGCGCGGCCATGTCGAGAATGTCGACAAACTTACGCATCGTGCGCGTCACGCTCTTCGCGTACCGGCATCACTTTCAGACCTGTGATTTGGTTGCGATTCTTGCGCGCAATGTCGAAGCGGTAGCCATAGAACGCAAACCGCTGACCCGGCTCAGGTATGGTCTGGGCTTCGTGGATGACAAGACCGGCAATCGTAACCGCTTCCTCGTCTGGCAATTCCCAGCCCATCGCGCGGTTAAGGTCGCGGATTGTGACGCCGCCTTCGACATAGACGGAGCCGTCCGATTGCGGACGGACCCCGCGCACGACAATATCGTATTCGTCTCGAATATCGCCAACAATCTCCTCCAAGATGTCTTCCAGTGTGACCAGGCCTTGCAGGGCGCCATACTCGTCGACGACCAGAGCAAAATGACTGCGCTGTTTCAAGAAGTGGTCGAGCTGATCGTCAGCGGCTGTTGTCTCCGGAATGAACCAGGGATCACGGCAAATCTCGAGAATATCGAGCCCTGAAGTTTTGCCATTATTGCCAACAATCGCACGCAGGAGATCTTTGACATGCAGGATGCCAACGATCTCTTCTTGGTCACCGCGGAAAAGCGGCAAGCGCGTGTGTGGGCTCGCAAGCGCTTGGCGGACAATCGCATCCGCCGACTGATCGGCATCAATCATGGTGATGTTCTTGCGATGGATCATGACCTCTTCCACGGTCATGTCTTTCAGGTCCAGTGCGCCAACCAGGCGGTGCCGCTTGGTCGCGTCGAGGCCTTCTTCTGAGTGGTGCAGGTCAATCGTGCCGCGAATGTCGTCTTCCGCAGTGACTGCATCATTTGGCGGTTTCACGCCGATCAGGCGGAGCGTAACGTTCACGATGGCTTGGATTCCCGCGACAATCCAACTGGCAATCGCAACAAATCCACCAATTGGCCGCGAGACCGTCATCGCCATCGCGTCTGGTCGCGTGATCGCATAAGTCTTCGGCAAGACCTCGGCAAACACCAAGACCAAGACCGTCATGACGGCAGTCGCGACGGCGACACCACTTGGCCCCGGCATCAGGCTAACGAAGAGGCTGGTCGCCAAGGCCGATGCGAGAATGTTGACGAGATTGTTGCCCAGGAGGATGGCGCCGATCAGGCGTTCTCGGTCTGAGATCAGTTTGTTGACGCGACCAGCTCTTTGATCGCCATCTTTTTCGAGTTGGTGCATCCGCGCGCGGCTCGCTGCCGTGAGGGCGGTTTCGGACCCGGAGAAAAACCCCGACAGGCTGATAAGGACCAGAATGGTCAGTAAAGTGCCGATAATCATCAGCTTTTTTGCAGCTCCTCTTGTAGAAAGCCCTGTACGTCTGACAGGTCTGCATCTGGGTAGATAAAGGCTTGCCCGAGCCCTTTGGCAAGGATGAGCGGGACTTTTCCGCCGCGGGCCTTCTTGTCTTGTCGCATCGCCTCAACCAGAGCGCCCGCTTCATAGGGACCGCCGGGAAGCCGCTTCAGTTCGGTTTCAAGACCCGATGCTTGTATGAGTGAGACGCCATGCTCTGCGTCATCGGATGACATCAATTTGAGCCGGGCCGAGTATCTCAGAGCCAACGCCATTCCCGTGCCGACCGCTTCGCCGTGCAAAACGTCTGCGCCATAGTTGTTTGCGGCTTCGAGCGCATGCCCGAATGTGTGACCCAAATTGAGGAGTGCGCGCACACCGCCCTCACGCTCATCTTGCGCAACAATCCTGGCTTTCGCACGGCATGAAACCGCGACCGCTTCGGAAGTTGATTCTGGGTCTAATTCAAGGACTTTGCTTCCGTTATCAGATAACCAATCGATAAAACGCGGATCGTTGATCAGGCCATACTTGATAATCTCCGCATAGCCCGCTTGGCGCTCGCGCGCCGGCAAAGTGGCTAAGACGCTCGTATCTGCCAAAACCAAGCGCGGCTGATAGAAAGCCCCGACAAGGTTCTTGCCAAACTTGCTATTCACTGCGGTCTTACCGCCGACGGAACTGTCGACTTGGGCAAGCAAGGTGGTTGGCACTTGCACGAACTGCATACCACGTTTCATTAAGGAGGCCGCAAGCCCCGTCAGGTCGCCGATTACACCGCCACCAAAGGCGATCAGCACATCGTCGCGCCCTGCCCCGTGCTCAAGTAACCAGTCCAGGGTTTCTCCGAGCAATGCCCAATTCTTCGTGCTCTCGCCCGCAGGTAAGACCTTTTCCAACCCGGTCAGACCGCCCGAAGATAAGCCCGATTGCAGCGTTTCGCCGTGCAGCGCCCAGACCGTTTCATCGCTTAAGATAAAAACGCGGCTTTGCTTGGTGAACGGCGCAATCAATGCTCCTGAGCGGGCGAGTAAATCTGCGCCGATCAGAATGTCATAGCTTCTTGTCCCCAGCTCAACGCGGACTTGTGTAGGCTCGGTCAGGGTTGGGGCGTCCATGTCTCCAGGGCCTTAATAATAGAGGTGACCGTTTTGGAATGCGGCCCGTCCACACTGTGGACCGTTAGATCAGCGAGCTCATATATAGGACGGCGCTGATCAAACAAGTTGGAAAGCACTTCTTTGGCATCTGGGCGGCGTAAAAGCGGACGGTGATTACGGCGAGAGACCCGCTTCCAAAGCGTCTCAAGATCGGCATTCAACCAGACCGTAACGGCTTTATCGCGCATCAGGGCTCGCGTCTCCTCGCTGAGATAGGCGCCGCCGCCGGTGGCCACAACTTGGGGGGGGGCGCTCAAGAGGCGTGATAGCACTTTGCGTTCGACCCGGCGAAACTCGTCTTCGCCATGCAGGGCAAAGATATCGGACACTGAAAGCCCTGCCGCTTTCTCAATCTCATCATCGCTGTCGACAAAGGGGCGGCCGAGCTTGCTAGCAAGACGGCGCCCGACTGTGGACTTGCCAGCGCCCATCAACCCAACCAATGCGACAGTCCGCCCGGACCACGCCTCATTTCTGTCGGTTTTCAAGGTACTAGATCGGTTTTCAGCCATGGTCTTTTCGGATGTTCCAAACCTGTCCTATACAGGCAAAACGGTTCCGGCAATCTTTGACCCTGGCGAAACCATTCGAAAGGCAGACGCTCGATGCGCAAATGGCTGATCATTCTTATTGTACTTCTGGTGGCGGTTCTTGGGGTTCTTTGGTGGCTCGGGTCATCACTGGATCAGCATAAACCAGAGGCTGGCGAGACCCGCATGGAGATCGAGCATGTCCTTTAAGGGCATAATGCTCGCAGCTAGCCTGCTGGGCGCAACCCTGACAGCACAAGCGCAAGTCGAAACAGATAGTTTAGGGGATCTCAGTTCGTGGGGGCAGCGTTTCTTAGCGTCCGACGAGCCTGAATTTCCAAATGATCTCTGGCGCAACTCGAATAATGAGACATTGCTTGCCTTGTTGAGATCCATCCAAGTTGAGGACTTAGGCCCAGCGGAACAGCGATTGCTGCGCCGGATCGTGCTCTCGCCAGCGACCCGCCCTAGAGGTGAGCGTGCGGATGAAGTGCTCGCTGAGCGGGCGCGCCTGATGCTGGCATTGGGGGAAGCGCGGGCTGCCGCAGCTGTTGCTCCTGAGCTTGGCGAAGATTCGCGCGGGCTCGATCCCGAAACCTTTGCCATCGATCTCGACCTTGCGAGCGGTCAAGAAGCCACAGCCTGCGCCGCGCTGAACGGCGCGACGGGAGAAGCCGATTATTGGTACAAGCTCCGTGCGGTGTGTGCGGTCTTGCAGGACAATTTCTCTGGCGCGGAACTGGCGATCGAAATAGCCGAAGCCCAAGGCGTTGAAGATGAGTGGATGATTGCGGCAATTTTTGCTGCTGCTGGCGATGTGCCGGAGGCTCCAAATGCACGATTTGATACGGGTTTGAACATTGCTCTGTCTGCGAAGGCCGATCTGGATATGGAAACCATCACCCTTCCTGAGGGGCGTCCTGATCTTGCTGCTGCGGCCGCGCAGAGGCCTTCGATTCCGAGTGAGTTGCGGGTAAAGTTTTCTGAGACGGCCAGCGAGTTTGATCTCATATCTGTTGCGGACCGTCGCCAAATCTTGATCGAGCGGTTCGACTCAGAAGACGCCGCTGCGTTTTCTGCGCTCGAGGTTGCGCTTGCCGACCTGCGCGACCCGCTCGTGCCGGACGGCCAGCGCCACAGCCAGCTCACTGAGGTTTTACGTGACGCTGCGCGAGACGATTTGAGCACCTACCGCGCCACCGCCGCACTCTTCTTGCCGGACTTTCAGAGGCTTATTCAATCGCCTGTGGCGGCTGATTTTGCGATCGATTACGCAAAGGCGGCTTTAATCGCCGGCGATCGCGCGACCGCGACAGATTGGCTGGGCACGTTCAGTTTTGAAGGTGCGGGCGAGCCTGACCCCTACCAAGTTGCGGTTGTCGAAGCGGTCGATATCCTCGCGGGCGGTGAGGCGTCTCCGCCATCCCTGATCGCAATTGAAACGCGCTTGATTGAGGCGGTCGATTCCACGGAGCGCGAACTTCAAGTTGGAGCAATCCTCACGGCCTGGACCGGGCTAGGCTATCCATTGTCGCCGCTAGGCCGCGATTTTGTGGCACAGCTGTCAGATCGCGGCGAACGCATGGCACAAGGCCAGGTTACAGGCTTGCGCGCCGCTGTCCTCTCAGGCGCGATTGCTGAAGCGGGCTTGATGATTCTTGTCACGACGCGCGGCGAAGCTGAGCGGCTGGCGCCGCCAGAGCTTTCAGGCATCTTCGCCGCTTTGGTCGCGATGGATGCCGAGGACCTCGCGCGCGAGTTCGCGATTGAATCGACACAGTTCTGGACGGAGATTGAATGAGACGCACTGTGATCAGCTTGGGGTCCCTTGCAGCTTTAGCCGCCTGCGTCAGTGTTCAGCATACACATCACCCCGCCGCCCCGGTTGAGGCGGTTAAACCGCCACCCGGCTCAAACCTCATGATGCGGGCGCCGATCACGATTTCGGACGATTTAGAGGTCATCATTTCAGATGTCGTGATCCCTGCTGGGGCCACGGTGCCGCGCCATTTCCATCCGGGCGAAGAGTTCGTCTATGTGATCGAAGGCTCTGCTGTGCATGTTGAGGAAGGCAAACCAGACCAGATTCTCAGTGCCGGCGATGCTTATGTCATCCCACCAAAGGCCGAACACGCCCCGCGCGGCGGACCCGATGGCGCGCGCGCCATTGTGTTCCGGGTCCACAAAGATGGTCTTCCTGAGCGGATCAACATTGGCGAGCGTGGGCCGATCCCCGATTTCAGCGATTTGTCTCTGCGGTCGAACGTAGACGGCTTAGCCGAGTTGAGAGCTAAAGTTACGGGTCGAGAGGATGCTCATTGTCACGCTCTGGCTAGTCGCGCTCTGACCTGCGAAGTTGCGGACGGTCGCGAGGTTTACGCATTCACCGAAGAAGGCTCTCCTGCGCACCCGTCGGCGCTGTTTCGCGGGTTTGTTGTTGGTGATGAGGGCGTCCCGCAATTGCAAGAACGGGGATGGTCATCTGCGGATGAAGCTGATGCCGCTCGGTTTTTCGAAACGATCCAACTTTGGCCTAGAACCGCCGGATCGCGCTAGCGCGCGGCGTCTAAGGCTTCGGCAGGTTTTAGGTCTCCGTCATACAGCGCGCGACCAAGGATCGATCCTGAAATTGGGCGTTGGCCCTTATGTGCACGCAGGTCGTGAATGTCCTGCACACTTGCGACACCGCCGCTCGCGATGACGGGGATAGATACCGCATCCGCAAGTTCACCGGTGAAGGCGACATTCACGCCGGTTTTCATGCCGTCGCGGGCAATATCCGTGACGATGAGGGCCGCAACTCCGCAGCCTTCAAACGCTTTTGCAAGATCAACGGCGGTCATGTCCGATGTCTCGGCCCAGCCTTCGACTGCGACCATGCCGTCTTTGGCGTCGATCCCGACGACGACTTGCCCGGGAAGCGCTTTTGCGGCGGCTTTCACCAGGTCTGGGTCTCTTAGGGCTACTGTGCCAAGGATGACGCGCGAAATGCCAGCGTCTAACCATGCATCTATGTGGGCGCGGGTGCGAATGCCGCCGCCCAATTGCACCGGAACGTCGGTCGAAGACAGGATAGATGTCACCGCGTCTGTATTCGCGCTGGCGCCTTCAAAAGCGCCGTTCAGATCCACCACATGTAAATACTCAAACCCCGCGGCTTTGAATTGCGCGGCCTGGTCGCCAGGATCGGGATTATACTGCGTCGCTTGATCCATCTCACCGCGCAGCAAGCGCACGCATTGGCCGTCTTTGAGGTCGATGGCGGGGTAGAGCTGAAACGTCATTTTGGATCCCAGAGGACAAAATTGGAGAGAATTTGCAAGCCTACGCGCTGGCTCTTTTCGGGGTGGAATTGCGTTGCGAAAATATTATCGCGCGCTACCGCTGCGATGATGGTCTCGCCATATTCCGTGGTGGCAGCAATGTCTGACGTGGCCGGGCTACGATATGCGTAAGAGTGCGTGAAATAGACATGCGGGTCAGCGCCAAGGCTTTCCAACAGCGGATGCTCTTGGCGAAACGTGAGGGCGTTCCAGCCCATATGAGGAACCGGCAATTCGCCTCCTGGTTGGATCCGATCGACATCGCCGGGAATCCAATTGAGGCCAGCCGTCTCGCCATCTTCTAAACCGCGCGTCGCGAGAAGTTGCTGACCGACGCAGATGCCGAAGAATGGCACGCCGCGCTTCAACACCGCTTCCTCTAGGGCCTCGACCAACCCATCATGCGCGTGCAGATTTGCGGCACAGTCAGCAAAGTGGCCCACGCCAGGAAGGACAATTCGGTCAGCATAAGCAATTGCGCTTGGATCGGCCGTGATGCGGATTTCGCGGGTCTTTTTGGCATTATTTGCCGCCACACGGAGGGCGCGCGCGGCGCTGTGCAGGTTGCCGGATCCGTAATCGATGAGGGCGATCGTCTTCATGGCGCAGGCCTTAACCGAGACAAGCCGTCACGAAAAGAGCCAGATCGGAACATTCGCTGCGTTTCGCGACGAGAGTCTGGTCTTTTGTCTCGTCGCTTGGCAGGAGAGGGCTTCAATTCACGCAACATCCTCAAAAGGATCCTCC
>JBCCDZ010000131.1:0-8528 GCA_039030525.1 Pseudomonadota bacterium
ATGGCGGCTTTGTCGGGATGAGCTCATTCGGGGCGTCAGCGCCCTACAATGAGCTTTACGAACATTTCAACATCACCGCGGACGCGGTCGTCGCCGAAGTCGAAAAACGGATTTAACGCTAAGGTTTTGGCGGACCTGGCAGCAGCCGGTGTGGAAACGCGCACAGCGTGATGTCACCGCGTTGGTTTATGCCTGGCAAATCGGGATCGGCGAGATAGGCGATTAAGCTGGTTCGTGCAGAATTATCAAAATCGCTCGTCGAGATGTCTTTGTCTATTCGCCCTAATGTGCGGCGGCCCTGACAGCGGTGCAGGTCGACATAGCGAAAGTCAAAATCCTCAGCCGCCCGAACCTTGCGCAAGCTCATTCGCATCCGATCATGCGAAAAGGCCAGGGTCGCAGGTAGGCCCGGCCCGTAAGGCACAGCAACCCAGGCAGCGCGTGTGCCGGCATCGCGATCGGTTTCTGTGAAGTAGAGCTGATAGATCATACCGTTTTCGACAGGGTCAGCCGCGACCGAAACGCTTGGATGGCGCTCCAGTTTGCTACGCCAGGATTCGACCATCTGATCACGGATCCGCCAGGCGGTCTTGGAGTCATCTGCGGTGTGAAACACGGAAATGGCGTAAAAGTTCGAGACCAGATCGGTCATCCAACCGGCATTTCGAAAATGCGTTGCTGCGGCCTGCGCATCTTGCATATCGGCCGCGGCGCGGCCAGCGATTCGGCTGGCATCCTGAAACTCGGGCCGATTGGGGCAGGCTGTCAGGAAGGACTCAGTAACCGATCGAACATAATCCGGCGATTGTTCGACCATTTCATCATGCAGCGCCAATTGCCATTGAGTGGCGTCGCGCAGACTGCAGTCTTGTGCTTCTGCCACCGTATTCATGGCAACATAAGTCGTCACACAGGTCGCAATGACGGCGCCGAGGTAACGGCGCTTTCGCTTCGAGAGATGTTTGGTTTCGCCCATATCGGGGCAATTGCAAAGGGGATGCCGTTTACCCTGCCAGCACGCGTTCTATGGCCCAATACGCCCCGACTGTGCCGATTAAGCCACAGATCGGCCAGACTACAAATTGTCGATACAATCGTTCGGATGCCAGGGCTCGGACGGGCCATAGCAGCACTGCCGCCAGAGCGATGACGCTTAACTGGCCGATTTCGACCCCGACATTGAATCCGATCAGAGCGCTCCAGAATTGGCCATCCGGCAAACCGAGAGAGCCAAAGAAACCGGCAAACCCCATGCCATGGATGAGTCCAAACCCAAACACGATGAACGGTCGCCATCTTGTCATGTCCTTGAACACCAGATTCTCGATCGCAACGAAGGCGATGGTGGCCGCGATCAAAGGTTCAACAATACTGGCCGGCGGGGCAAATACACCGGAGGCGACCATGCCGAGTGTGAGGGTGTGAGCGACCGTGAAGGCCGATACCTGAATCAATAAAGGCCTGATACGCTGCGTTGAAAAGAATATGGCGAGGACGAACAGAATGTGGTCGAGACCGCCAGGCAGGATGTGCTGGATTCCAATCTTTATATACAGGCCGAATGTCTCATGCGCGGGCCGATCAAAATCAATCGTCTCCGTTTCGGTGAAGCCGTCCTGGCTTAGGGTCGGGTCGCCGGCGCGATCCATTTCCTGCAAAGCCAGACAGAGCGCCGGGTCCATGCCGCCGTCCAGGGTGCAGAACTCGTCTTCCGGATGCGCGCTCGCAGGGGCCGCACAAAGGGCCCCAAAGACGATAATGAGAAGCATGAGTCGGAACACAAGCACCGCGACTACTTCACGTGCGGCAGAGAATCGGCGTGCGGTGCATGATCTTGGCCATGATCATGCCCGTGACCGCTCCCAATATGGCTGTGATCGTGACCAGGAATGGGTGCAAACATCAAGCTGACGGCAATCACCACACCGGCGGTGAGTGCGGCAAGTCCGTGTGTTGGTTTGACTTCTTTCAAAGGTGCCATAAGCGGGCCGGTGGCGACGAATAGCAGCAATCCTGCCGACAAAGCAAACAGACTGCCGAGTACTTCTTCGCCGAGACCAAACATGAACGGACCAGAGACCAGAACTCCTAGCGGGGTCGTTGCCGCAGCCGCCAGAAACGCCCAGAAAAAGGCGGATCGATTGGCGACGCCATGGCGTCGCAAAATGGCAAAAGCGATCACGCCTTCGGGAAACTCATGCAAAATCAAGCCAACCGCCGCAAACACACCAGCTGAGAAACTCGCTGCGAACGTCACTGAGTAGACGATACCGTCAATGAACGAGTGGCAGGCAATCGCGAGGATGGGCGTGATCGCTTCCCGGGGTAATTGCGATTCTTCACGTTCAGGGAACAGCGTCTGAATCACATAATGCAAGAGCAGGCCGCCAAAGAATCCAACCGTCAGCCAGATCGGAGCCGTATCTGAGAGAGCGAAAGCTTCTGGCACGATGTGCAAGAAGGCCATTGCTGTGAGCATGCCAGCCGCGGCCAAGCCAAACAGATTTGCATACCTTAAGCTCCAATCGCTTCGTAGCGCGACCGCCAGTAAACCCAGGGTCGTGACAAAGGCGGCAACGAGGCCAAAAAAGAGCGGCGCTTGCAGAGCTTCAAACATAGCGATTACTTATGGGGGCTGATAGCCAGAATGTCCTGTTCTTTTGGGCAGAATGTTATAGTGTCTCATTTCTGTTCCGGCGAGGTAGTCTTCGCGCCTGGCCCTGTCAAACGAAAGCTGGAGTCACTTATGATTCGATCTTCTTTATTCGCCGCCGCCAGCGCTCTGGCGCTCGCTGCCTGCCAACCCGCTGCTGATTCAAGCGATAAAACCCTGGTCGCAGAGACCCCGCCTGTTGCGGAAGAAAGTGCGGACGTCGTCGCCGCCGACGCAAGCGAGATTGCCGAAACGGTTGAAGTGACCGCCGCGGATGCAGAAGGCGAGGCGCATGATCACGATGAAGACCATGGCGATGAAGACCATGGCGATGAAGATCATGGCGACGAAGGTCATGATGAAGAAGATCATGACGAAGAAGATCATGACGATCACGATCATGAAGATCATGATGAGGATGAACACGAAGACCATGATCACGACGATGATCAAGACGGGCACGACCATGCTGGCGGCGAAGCGCATGTGCATGGCTTGTCTGACCTGTCGGTCAGCGTGGATGGCGACAATGTGAGCATCAGCGTCGAGGGTGCGCTGGCCAATTTCGATCTCGATGAATCGCTCCGCACGCTAGACGATGCTGCCCCTTACACAGATGGTGTTGTGGACCTGATCGGCGGCGATTGTGCGAGAGACCAGGCGGACGCAAGCATCCGCCCGATAGGCGACCATGGCAATCTGACGATCGACTTGGTCTACACATGCGCAGCGATTGACGCCCTGGAAGCGGTCAGTGTTACCGGCTTTGAGAGCTTTTCAGGCTTTGAAGAGGTGAATGCTGTGGTGCTTACAGATGCTGGTCAGACGGCGGCAACCTTGACCAAGGCCGAGACCCGCCTAGACCTCAAATAGATGACCGCACCAATCGTCAGTGTTTCTGACCTGCGCTTTGCATGGCCAGGACAAGCCCCCGTGCTCGAGATTGACTCGTTCGAGCTAAAAGCTGGGGAACGATTGTTCCTGCGCGGGCCAAGCGGGTCCGGCAAGTCGACATTGCTCGGTCTGATCGCGGGTGTTCTGGAAGCGCAAACCGGACGCGTTGAGGTTTTGGGTCATGACATGGCCCAGCTCTCAGGCAGTGCGCGCGATCGCGTCCGCGCCGATCATCTCGGGGTCATCTTTCAGATGTTCAACCTGGTGCCTTATCTGTCGGTTGTTCAAAACGTTATGTTGCCGTGCCGGTTCTCGATGCGAAGACGCAATGCGGGTCCGGACGACGCAGAAAGCACGGCGCTGCATCTACTCTCGCGGCTTGGATTGGAAGATGCGGATTTGCTGGCGCGCAACGTCCCGGAACTCTCGGTCGGGCAACAACAGCGCGTTGCTGCGGCGCGGGCCTTGATCGGCAATCCGTCTTTGATCATCGCAGATGAACCGACATCGGCGCTCGATGCAGACAGCCGCGATCGGTTTATCGAATTGCTGAGCGACGAAGCGCAGAAAACCGGCGCCGCTTTGCTCTTTGTCAGCCATGATAGCAGTCTTGCGAGCTTGTTCGACCGGGCCATTGATCTGGCCGACATCAACCATGCCATGGAGACCGCATAATGGGCGTCTCTATCCTTGGCCTGGCCTGGCGGAGCCTGTTGAACCGCAAAGTCTCAGCGGTGTTGACGGTGATTGCGATCGCCTTGTCTGTGGCCCTATTTCTCGGCGTCGAAAAAGCGCGCAACGCGGCCAAGGAAGGGTTCGATAATACGATTTCCGGGACCGAGTTGATTGTTGGCGCGCCCTCCGGACAGATTAACCTGCTGCTCTATTCCGTCTTTCGCCTTGGCAATGCGACGGCAGAGATTTCCTGGCCCACCTATCAACAGATTGCGGCGCGGGCCGATGTCGACTGGGCCGTGCCCATTTCGCTCGGTGACAGCCATCGCGGCTTTCGCGTGCTCGGAACCACGCAGGACTATTTCGAACACTACAAATATGGCCAGCGGCAATCGCTCGCCTTTGCTGAGGGCGTTCAATTCGATGATCTGTTTGATGCCGTGATCGGGTCGGAGGTCGCCAAACAACTCGGATACGAAATGGCGACGCCGCTGATATTAACGCACGGTTTGGGTGCGGGCGGGTTGAACGATCATGATGATCGTCCATTCCGCGTGGTCGGCATCTTGCGTCCGACGGGCACGCCGGTCGATCAAACCATTCACGTATCACTGGAAGCCATCACCGCGATTCACGTTGGGTGGGAAACCGGGGCCCGCAATCGCATGGCGGATTCGATAACTGAAGAGATGATCCGCGGCTTTGATCTAACGCCGCGCACCGTGACGGCTGTATTTGTTGGATTGAAAAACCGCGCCACAGTTTTGCGTACGCGCAGAGACCTGAACACCAATATGTCTGAGCCTTTGCTCGCCATCATTCCCGGTCAAGCCCTGGCCGAATTGTGGCAGGTGATGGGCACGGCTGAGCGGGTTTTGCTGGCTGTTTCTGCCTTCGTGATTGCGGTTGGCCTGGTCTCTATTCTGACCAGTATTCTCACCAGTTTGAATGAACGCCGGCGCGAAATGTCTATTTTGCGAGCGACTGGCGCGCGGCCCGGGCACATCCTGATTCTGTTGATAACAGAAGCTGCTGCGCTTGGATTCTTCGGTGCGGCGCTAGGTGCGGTTCTGATTCAAGTCATTTTTGCCATCGCAGCACCCGTCTTGTCGGCACAGTATGGCGTTGCTTTGATCGGAACAGGGCCTGCATGGGTAGATGTTTACACCATCGCTGCGGTGACATTGGCAGCAACATTCCTTGGCATCTGGCCAGCTCTAACGGCGCTTCGGCGTTCTTTGTCAGACGGATTGACTGTCAAACTCTGATCACAAGCGCGCTAAGGGACTGGTCGAAGCGACTTGCGGCGACTAGATTAGCTGAATGATGAAACAGTTTCTGATCACGGCAGCGGCGATGGGTATCCTAGCAGCTTGCGGCCAAAGTGGTGCGGCTGACGCACCCGCAGCCGAGGCTCAATCCACGAGTTCTGAACCGCAAGTCGGCGATCGAATCCCCGAACCCGAGGCTGAAGACAACAATCGATTGGCAGCGGCGGGCGCCGAAGCAAATGCGCTCATATCACGCGGCGTACGAGAGATTGGCTGGGAAGAATTGATGCCAGAGGGCGAAGAAGAACGCCTTGCCCAGCTTTATCAACAGCAAATGGCGCTGCTTTATTCCGGAGGTCCGATCATGGAAGGATCGGCGGCAGATCAAATGATCCAGATCGGGACGTTCAATACGGTAAAAGAATTGAACGAAACCAAGGTCCGTATCCCGGGCTATACTGTTCCGTTCGAATATGGCGCGAACGCAGAGATTAGCGAATTCCTGTTGGTGCCGTATTATGGCGCCTGCCTGCACGCCCCGCCGCCGCCGCCAAATCAGACCGTTTTTGCGATAACAGAAGAGCCGATCAAGCTGAGAAATCTCGCGCAGGCGGTTTGGATCGAAGGCACAATGTATACGCAGACGCAAGAATCTGACCTCGCGGATGCGGCCTATACGATCCGGGTCGACAAGGTGGAAACCTACGAATACTAGCCGCGGCTGCCTGACCCATGGTCGGGACGGGTGGAACGGCTTATGTCAGTGGCCAGGCAATTGAAAGGCTCATGCCATGGCTACAGCTTTGATGATCGGTGCTTATGCCGCGATCGGTGTGCTCATCATTATTTTCGTGATGGCGATGATCAATTTGACCAAGACCGATGACGGGCAACCGACGCGCTCTAATCAACTGATGCGCGCGCGCGTGATTGTGCAGGCCATAATTGTCGGCTTGCTGGTCGTGCTTGGCATCGTGGTCGGCTCAATCCAGCTGTTTTAGATCATGGTCAAGTTGGACAAGATTTATACGCGCACCGGAGATGGTGGCAAAACGCGCCTTTCCACAGGCGAACCTGTGGAGAAATGGCACCCGCGCGTCACGGCCTATGGTACGGTCGACGAGACCAATGCGGCGCTGGGTTTGGCGGCGTTGGTTGCTGCTGATCCGATGCTGCAAGCCATTCGACGCATTCAGAACGATTTGTTCGATCTTGGGGCGGATCTTGCAACGCCGGATCGTGGCAAGAAGCCCGAATGGGAACCGTTGCGAATTATCAAATCGCAAGTCGATCGCCTTGAATTCGAAATTGATGCGATGAACGAAGATCTGGCCCCGCTTGATAGTTTCATCTTACCTGGTGGTAGTCAGCTGGCCGCGCATCTACATGTTGCCCGCACCCTCTGTCGCCGCGCAGAGCGGCAGATCGCAGAATTGTCGGCCATAGAAAATGAAATCGTCAGCCCCGAAGCGCTCGCTTATGCTAATCGCTTATCGGACTGGCTGTTTGTGGCTGGACGCGTGGCGAATAATAATGGCGCTGATGATGTGAAATGGGTGCCCGGTGCCAATCGCTAACCGCTATTGAAATGCCCGTGAATCCGCTCGGCCAGCGCTGCTGAGACGCCTTCCACTTCTTTCAGGTCTGCCAGTTTCGCTAAAGCCACACCTTTGGCGGAGCCGAAATATTGCAACAGCGCTTTTTTGCGTGACGGACCGATACCTTCAATCTCGTCCAGTGGATTTTTTTTGATCGCGGCGCTGCGTTTGGCACGATGGGCGCCGATGGCCCATCGGTGAGCTTCATCGCGCAGGCGCTGCAAATAATAGAGAACTGGCGCATTTTCCGGTAGCCGGAACGGTGCGCGTCCCGGTTGGAAGAATTGCTCGCGCCCCGCATTGCGTTCAACGCCTTTGGCGATCGAAACCAGATTGACGTCGGAGGGCGACAAGCCGAGATCGCTGATCGCTTCAATCACGCTGCTGAGTTGACCAAGACCGCCATCGATCAAGACCAGGTCGGGCCAGCTGGCGCCATCGCCGTCGTCGCGCTCTTTCAAGGCGCGGGCAAAGCGTCGCCGCATAACCTCGCGCATCATGCCATAATCATCCCCCGGCTCGATGCTGGTATCCTTGATGTTGAACTTTCGATATTGGCCTTTTTCAAATCCATCGGGGCCGGCGACGACCATGCCGCCAACCATGTTCGACCCTTGGATGTGCGAGTTGTCATAAATCTCGATCCGCGCTGGTGGATCTTCAAGATCAAACGCCTTCGCGACCTCTTTTAGCAGCCTTGCCTGGCTGGCGCTTTCGGCAAGTTTGCGGCTAAGCGCCTCGGCGGCGTTGCGGCTGGCCTGTTCGACCAGGCCTCTCTTTTCCCCCCGCTGCGGCGTACGAATTTCAATTTTGCGATCGGCTTTCAAGGCGAGGGCGTCTGCAATCAGTTCGGCATCGACCGGGTCCTGATTGGTCAGAATCAGACGCGGTGGTGGGCGCTTGTCGTAGAACTGAACCAGGAAGGCGGACAGGATATCCGCTTCAAGCTCGCCTTTCTCATGGCGCGGAAAGTGAATGGTCGCGCCCCAATTCTGTCCAGCCCGAATGAAGAAGACCTGGACGGCAGATTGACCGCCCTCCATGGTGATGGAAAAAATATCGGCTTCTTCAATCCCATCAGGATTAATGTCTTGCTGCGCCCGAACATGCGCCAGCGCGCGTATCCGATCGCGCAGGCTGGCCGCGCGCTCAAACTCCATGGCTTCGGCCGCACTTTCCATTTGCGCCGCCAGACTGGTTTGTAGGTCAGTCGCTTTGCCGCGCAGGAAGTCGGCGGCTTGATCTGCCAATTCGCGATAGTCCCCTTCAGCGATCAATCCCACACATGGCGCCGAACATCGTTTGATCTGGTGCAGCATGCATGGACGCTGGCGCGTTGAGAACACGCTGTCCTCGCAGGTTCTGAGCAAGAAGGCTTTTTGCAATGTATCGATCGTGCGCGTCACCGCGCTGGCGCTCGCAAAGGGTCCGAAATAG
>JBCCDZ010000132.1:0-8486 GCA_039030525.1 Pseudomonadota bacterium
CCAACTCCCTTATTCTCGGCCGATCGCATTTGATAGGCGAAGCCAACGCCGAACATAAATGAAAACAGCGTGTAGGATTTGGCCATGAAGAGCGCGCTGACCGCGAAGAAAGCCGCCTGATCGATCGGGGCGTGCACAGCGTCTTCGCCATATCCGGTCATCATCGGCCACGACATGATACCGACATTAACGACGCAGATGCCAAACAGCGCAAAGGCCCGCGCCAAGTCCGGAAAGATCTCTCGTCCGGCGTCTTGTGTTTCTTGTAAATAACTCATGCCCTCATCCTCCCAGATGAAAACAGCATAGCGCGATGCGAGATTTTTGAAACTGCTGGCCCTCTAAGCCGCTGAGAGCAGGCTCTCAAAGACGCCGAGGCCGTCTGTGCCACCTTCATGGCCGCCTACTGCCCGCTCCGGGTGAGGCATCATGCCCAGAACGCGGCCATTCTCGCTCAGCACGCCGGCTATATCGCGGGCTGAACCATTGGGATTGCCAACATAGCGAAAAGCAATCCGACCTTCGCCTTCGAGCTGGTTCAGGGTCTCATCATCTGCAACGTAATTGCCATCATGATGAGCGATCGGAATGGTCACTTCGCTGCCGCCAGAATACGCGCTGGTGAAGGCACTATTGGCGCTTTCAACTTTCAGAGGTTGCGGCTTGCAGACAAAGTCGAGGCTCATATTGCGCATCAAAGCGCCGGGCAGGAGACCGGTCTCACACAGAATCTGAAAGCCATTGCAGACGCCGAGAATATAGCCACCGCGCTCTGCATGGGCATGCAATTGGGCGATGACAGGACTGTTCGCCGCCATCGCGCCGCAGCGCAGGTAATCGCCATAGGAAAATCCGCCCGGCACCATGACCAGGTCGGTGTCTTCTGGCAGGGTGCCATCCTTGTGCCAGACCATGGCCGGATCCTGGCCCGTCGCCTGGCGTAGCGCGACTTGTGCGTCGCGGTCACAATTCGAACCGGGGAAGACAATGACAGCGGTTTTCATGGTCACTCCTGAAACAACTGCCCGCCTTTAGCAGGGAGTCGGGGCAAAAGGGAATATCTGGTTCTGGCATTTCTCGATTGACGCGCAGGCTCAGCGCCGTCACACGAACGCGCATGGCAGATGAACACCAGTATCGCGGCAATGCCCCTGTGCGCTTGAACAAGTGGATGGCGGAACTCGGCCTGTGTTCTCGCCGTGAAGCTGAAGCGTTGATCGAAGGCGGCGGCGTGTTTGTCGATGATGTCAAAGTCGAACGGCCGGGGCATAAGATTGAACCGGGACAAACACTGAAACTGGCCGACAATGCTCAGCGCGCCATTGCCAGCAAATTCACGGCTGTTTTGAACAAGCCGGTCGGCTATGTGTCAGCGCAACCCGAAGACGGACAGGTCCCCGCTGTGCGCCTGCTCAAGACGGGCAATGCAACCGACGGCACAAGCGGTCCGGGCAAGCATGCCAGCCTGGCGCCGCTTGGCCGACTTGATCAGGATTCTCATGGCCTGCTCTTATTGTCTGATGACGGCGTGCTGGCCAAAGCCATTATCGGGCCGCAGCACAGTCTCGAAAAAGAGTATCTGGTCAAAGTCACAGGCGACATCACGCCTGGCCGCCTGGCGCTGTTACGAAACGGGCTGAAACTAGATGAAAGACGACTCAAACCTGCAAAAGTGACGCAAGAAGGCGGCAACACCTTGCGATTTATCCTCAAAGAAGGGCGAAAACGTCAAATCCGCCGCATGTGCGATCTGGTCGGTCTGCGTGTGGTGGATCTGCAGCGCATTCGGATTGGGCCGCTTGAAATGGGCGACCTTCCCATCGGCAAATGGCGGGCCTTGAAAGCCAAAGAGCGGGCCGCATTGATCGCCGCGTCTCTACCGCCGCGGACCAAGCGTGTCACAGATGAGTCTGGCAAACCCATTCGCAAAGGTCGAAGTTTTGTTGGTCGAGGCGGGCCTAAGCCCAATCGCGACAAGTCTCGCGAAATCGAACAGAAGCGGGCGCGCGGCCGAAAGCCGGAACGCGATTAGGACCCAGCTTCGGGGACGCCGTCGACAAAGCCAGCTGTGGCATCTTCATCGCCTGGAATAAAGTCACTGCCGCCGACAGAATAATCCGGAGCGGTGCCGTCTCGCTCGGTCCAAGGTGCGCGCGGTGCTGGCAGTGCTTGGGCTGGCGCGGCCGCAGGCTGGGCTTTCGGCGCCTGGCTTTCGCGCCTGAGGACCGCATTATAATCGGCCGTGGTCGAGATTGCAGGTTCTGGCGCGACGGTTGGCGCTTTCGTCAGCGACGGATCCTTGAACACCAAACGTGTTGACGGCGCTTGTTCGCCGCGTGCCGGAGTGCCGTAAAGCGGGTGCGGTTCGGCGGGCACCGGCTGTTTCACATATTTCGGCGTTTCGCCGACGCGAGGACCGCGCAAAACCGCAACCGGTTGTTTCGGTGCCGTCTCGGTTGGGGTCGGAGCCACTGCGACCTGGGTAATGACCGGCTTCGGTGCTGGCGCGAGACGTTTCGGGGCCGCCGCTATTTCGGTCACTGTTGGTGCCGCCACAATTTGCGGCGGGACGATGATGATATCAGGTTGCTCTGTTACAGGCGCAGGGCGCATGACAGCTGAAACGCGCGTCTTAGGGCCACCCATAAGCTCGGGCTCGCGAACTGGCGGCGGATCGCCAAACACACGCGGCACAGGCGAAGGACGCAATTGATCAAGGGGCACAGCTGCCGGCTGACGACCGTCGGGTACGCGGGTCCGATAACGTAGCTCAGCATGCCGGCTGGGATCCATCTGCCAGGCTTCAGACATGCCGGACGCTGTGCCCGGGCGATGACTGGCCGTTCCAGGCGACGTTTTCAGTTCGCAGCGGGGACCCATGCGAAAGGTTGCAGGGGTCAGAGACCAGGATGCGCAGTTTCCATCGCGGCTGCACAGCATGGCGCAATCCTCGATACTGGTGCCGCGTTCGGACCGGTAAATCGTGCCAAATCGGTATGTGTCGGCCTCATAGGTGATCTTCACCTCGGGCTTCGATGTGTCAGCGAGGGCAGGGCCTGTGAAGACCAAGGCAGCAAATAGGACCGGCAAAACGCGCATGGCGGAATACTCTCATCGTCAAATAATCCAGCCGTTTATGCCACAAGGGCTCTTAATAAGACGTGTGCATATCCGTCCGGATTCGCAGACTAGTAGGCGAGCGCAATGTCGCGGAATTCGTCACTGATCTGATCGAATGCGGCTTTCAGGTCTTCCGCATTCTTGGCGTCATAGTAGAAATCCGGCGTGGTCGCGCAGTCTTCAAGCAGTTTTTTCGTCGTGATATCCGTCAGTTCGAAAGCAATCGTATATAATTCGATATCATTCGATTTGATCTCATCGCAGACCGCGGTGGTGACCGTATTCGCTTTGGTTTTGCTATTGCTGCTATGATAGCCGCTGGAATTTGGCGCTTTGGTATTGGCGCCATCTGACATCAGAACCAGCGCTTTGCGACCATTCACGGCCTTTATATCGGCGTAAGACTGGCCTTCCGAGAACGGCGCTGATGATGATAGCGTCCGCAGGCCCCAGGTCAGACCGGTCGCGATATAGGTGTTCTGATTGGCTTTCAGCGCTTTGATCTTGTTTTTCAGGTCGGTTGGATTGTTGGTCAATTCCTGGATCGCGGTTGGGCACGCGGATGAATTATTGGTGCGAATGCCCACCACTTTCTGGGTCGCGTAATGCGTGTCCTTGATATTGTAAGGATCCGTCCGCGATTTCACACAGCCATGCCATTTTTGCGTACGCGTATTGGTGCTGCATTTACGCGGTGCATCGCTAGTATCGCCGCAAACCCATTTCTTGCAGGTCCGCTTCACGCCGTCCCGCGTACAGCTATAGGATTTGCGCGTGCAATTCTTTTTTCTCCACGCGTTCGGGATCGAGCAGCTTTGAGAACTCGTCGTCTTGTCGGCTTGAACGGTGAGCCAGGATTCACCTTTCTTGTCGGTTCCGACATTCACATAGGTCGCGAAAGGCACAATCGACATTTGCACGGCGCTGCTTTCTGCTTTTACCAGCGTATCGACCATATCATTGGCGGCGGTGACCAAAGTCGACAAGCGCGACCCCGCCATTGAAGCGGATGTGTCGAGAACGAGTGCGATTTCTGCGGAAGACGGCTCGCCAAACACGGCCGCGGCTTGTGTGCCCAGCGGCATCGTCTTGGTGCCCATTATTTGCATGATGCTGGTCGGCATGTCACCTGTCACATCCAGCGTGACGAGCTCGCCATCACGCTTGAAATCGATCTTGCCGAGATTGATCTCTGGCGCATTCGCGACCTCAGCATCGAAAAAATCCTGGGCCCTGATTTTCAGCGCATCATCGCCGGCGCCTGGATTCTTCAACGCATAGCGTGCTGTGGCCACAACCGAGAAATCGAGCGCGTTCTGAACTTTGCTTTGATAGGTATGTTGCCGGTTCACATCGATTGCGAACCCGGCAATGGCGAAGATTGGAATGATCGACAAGGCAAAGATCATCACCGCATTCGCACGGCAATCGCGTGCAAATAGATTCATTTTCTGTAACGCAGTCATCAGCTCTGTCCCATAAACGCAGAGCCAGCATTTACTTCCAGTTAACGAAGACAATCCTTACGGCGACACCCAAATTTGCTTGAAATTTTCGCTTCGACATTTGCCGACGCGGTGCGCCTTTGGTTAATTGTTTTCAGCAATGACTCGCCGGGCGATGACCATGGCTTGAACCTCGCCCGCACCTTCAAAAATATTAAGGATACGCGCGTCCTGAAGCACCCGGCTGATCGGATATTCAAGCGCGAAGCCATTTCCGCCATGGATTTGTAAAGCATTGTCAGCCGCGGCCCAGGCGGCCCTAGCCGCGAGCAGTTTGGCCATGCCAGCTTCCAGATCACATCTTTTATCATGATCCTTTTGGCGCGCTGAAAAATAGGTCAACTGGCGGATGCCGACCAATTCCGCCGCCATCATGACAAGCTTATTGGCCACGCGTGGGAAGTTGAAGATGGGTTGGCCGAACTGATTGCGATCAAGCGCGTAACGCAGGCCGAGTTCATACGCATTCTGCGTCACGCCAACAGCGCGCGCAGCGGTCTGAATCCGCGCCGACTCAAACGTCGCCATCAGATGCTTAAAGCCCATGCCTTCTGTTTCACCGAGCAGATTGGCGGACGGGACGTCAAACGCGTCGAAGCCGATTTCATACTCTTTCATGCCGCGATAACCGAGCACTTCGATCTCGCCTCCGGTCATGCCCTCGGCCGGGAACGGCGTGTCATCATCGCCGCGCGGCTTTTCGGCCAGGAACATGGACAAGCCGGAGAAATTCGTCGTCGCCGGGTCGGTGCGGGCCAGCAGAGTCATCAGGTCAGCCCGCACGGGATGCGTGATCCAGGTCTTGTTGCCGGTGATCTTATACGTATCGCCATGCTTGACCGCGCGGGTGCGCAGCGCCCCAAGATCTGACCCGGTATTGGGCTCTGTGAACACCGCAGTTGGCAAGATGTCGCCACTGGCAATTGCCGGGAGGTATTTGTCCTTTTGGGCGTCGGTCCCGCCAATCAGGATCAATTCGGCCGCGATCTCGGAGCGGGTGCCAAGCGAACCGGTGCCGATATAGCCGCGGGACAATTCTTCTGAAACGACACACATGGCGGTCTTGCCCATGCCAAGGCCACCATAGGCTTCCGGAATGGTCAGACCGAAAACACCAAGCTCCGCCATTTCATTGACCACATCCATCGGGATATAATCATTCTGTAAGTGCCAGTCGTGCGCATGCGGCAAGATCTTGTCATTCGCGTAGCGCCGGAACTGATCGCGGATCATGCTCATGGTTTCGTCTTCGCCGGTATTCTCGACGGTCGCCCGGCCCAGGCTGTCTGGCAAATGAGCAGCGGCGGCGGCCATCGTCGCCGGTGTCAGTCCTTGCTCTATCAATTTGCGAACAGAGGGGGTCGAGAAAAGCGTATCGACATCGTCCAGCGCGCCAAGCTCGTGTGGCCGAACGGTCTCGCCTTGATTCATCGGCACACCGCCGACCAGATCGGCGAGGTATTTGCTGAACAAGATTTGCGCGAGCAGGCGCTCTAACTCACCAAATTTGTTGCCGTCTTCCAGGCGGCTCGCCCAATTTGCGGTCTCTCTTAATGTTTCGACATAAGTGACGATCCAGGCATAGCCATGAGCAAGGTGCTGATTGACCGAGAAAGCGGCGCGATCAATCTTGCCGGTTGGGGCAAGAATAGCGCTAACTCGGGCATGAAGGGCGGACTTGTACACATCCGTAGCTCGCACAGCGTCCTGAAGCAGGTCGGTGAGCCCGACCAGTGCTGCGCTAGATTTCACGTCTGACAATCCGTCCACGCCCATTCCTCCAATTTTCACCGCAAACTATGTTTGCATGGCGTGAAAGTCACGACGCCCTTGCTGCGGCGCAGCGAAGCATGCCGCTGCGGCACACGCAAAAAAGCCAGTATATTGGCGAGTCCCTCCTCTATACGGGCTTGGCCATGCTTAACGAGTCAAAGAAATAGTTAACAAAAAGGGTCGATTTATTAACCAATTAAGTATTGAATTAACCATCTGTTAGGGTTAATTAATAGCCATGGCAGACGCAGAAGCGTCATATGTCTTTCCCAATTTGAAATAAGAACGCGTCGGGCGAAGCCCGGAGCCTTGTCCGAGAGCGATCCCACCTGGTGCGGTGCACTCTGACACACAGAACATCCTTGGCGGGCTGGGCGGCAATAAGACCTGTGTTGCGTCCCCCCCTTTCCACGGGCCGTTGTTCGGCCATACGTCAGGGATTAGAAGAGCGGTTTTCCAGAAAGGGGAGCCGCTCTTTTCCATTCTACCTGTTTTACGGCGTGTCCCAGGCATAGGCCTGTCGGGCACGTTCCATATCGGCGAGATGCGTGTTGAATCGCTGCCAATTGTCAGCATCTGCAATATCCGACCATAGCGACTCGACCGTCTCGATGAAAAGGTCCACCGGCTTGGCTTGCTGAAAGTATGCGTGCTGAACTCGGTCTGTGTTTACACACGCGCGCGTCGTCAGCTGGTCTCGGATAGGGGCGAAGGCCGGGGTGTCGTAAAGATCTGATTGTGGGCTTTGCGAGGCCCGGTCAACGCTTGCCGCGCCGCCAAACCAGTCAAAGAAGGTTTGCGGCCAATTGGCGCCGCTTTCAGTCAGCCAGCCGTAAAAATCCTGCAGGAAGAGCAAGTCATCGCGCAAGGTCGGGCCGGGCGCGAGCCCCAGAAGTGCCAGCGTATGACGGGCAAAACTTTGCTGATAGGCTGGTTCATAGGCGGACATGGCCTGGCTGAGATCCTCGCTCTCTGCAACCAGACTGAGCGCGCCTCCTAATTGCTGGAGCGCCCACAAGCCTTGCGCCGGCTGGCGACCAAATCGATACAAGCCTTGTTGATCAAAATAGGCGGCAACAAAATTCGGATCGCTCTTCGGCAAGAAACGCCAGGGCCCAAAGTCAAACGTCTCACCGGTAATATTGAAATTATCAGTGTTCATCACGCCGTGCACGAAGCCGACCGCCATCCATTGGCCAATCATTGCGCCGGTGGCCTCAGCCATGCGTTCAAACAAAGCGGGGGTCGCTTTGCCGAGCGACTCGTCAGCGCATTCAGGATAATAGAACTCAATGATGTGACGGATCAAAGCGGCCATCGCTTCGGTATCATCGAAATAGGCCGCACGCTGAAAGGTTCCGAATCTCAGATGGCTATGGCTCAGGCGCACCAGAACTGCGGACCTGGCGGGCGACGGTTCGTCATTGCGGTGCAATTCCTCGCCTGTCTCGATCAGGCTGAAGGCTTTGGATGTGTTGACGCCAAGGGCTTCAAGATAAGACGCGGCCAGAACTTCACGGACGCCGCCTTTCAGCGTTAGGCGGCCATCGCCTTGCCGCGACCATCGGGTCTGGCCGGATCCTTTGGTACCCAAATCGAGCCAGCGCCCGGACGTATCCTGGGTCTGGGCGAAGAGAAATCCGCGGCCATCTCCGAGGTCCGGATTGTAGACGTGGAACTGATGGCCGTGATAGCGCAGCGCCAAAGGTTGCGGCAAATTCTCAGGCAGTGATTCAAATTTCGCAAAGTGTTGAATCCACGCTTGATCTGTTCCCTCGCGGAAGCCGATTTTATCAGCCCAACGCGTGTTGCGAAAGCGCAACACCGATTGCGGAAACGTTGCGGGCTCTGCTGCATCTGCGAAGAGGGCAGATATTTGCTCAATAGGCACGGTCATGCAGGCGTCTAAGCGCGTTTCAGGCGGTTTGGACAGAGAAAATCAGCATTATCGTTCTTCGATACGCACCTTGAATAACAGTATTGTTGGAGACTGGCACCGGTTGAGGGCTAGGTTGGGGTTTTGGCTGAGAAGGTGGCTGAGAAGGCGGTTGAGAAGGTGGGGTGGGAGACTCAACTGTACCTTTGCCA
>JBCCDZ010000133.1:0-8380 GCA_039030525.1 Pseudomonadota bacterium
CGGAAAATCCATAGACATAATCGAACCGCACAGATTGCGACGGCAAATCGGTCGCATTTCGCAGCCGGATCGCATTCGTGAATTCCATAATCTGCGTCGGGTTGCCGAACACATCCCCAACCGTATCGATGCCAGCGATTGACCGTATATAATTGCCGTTTCGCGTATCGGCGCCAAACGCCATGCCGTCATCAATGCCTTGCCGTGTAACACCATAATCAAAACCGACTCTGTTCAGCAGATTGGCACTGTTAAAGCCGTCTGCCGGTCCGACCAGTCGGGCCTCGGCGGTCAGATAGAAGTCCGTGCGAGACGACATGTAGAAGCTCCGCTGCGCCGATGTGTCGGCCGCAACCAGATCCGTGCTCAGCGAGATATTGAACGGATCCAAACTGTCGCCGGCGTCGAGAAAACCATTGCTATTGCCGTCATTCGGTAGCCGATCGGGAACCCCATCGCCATTCGAATCAATGCCCAGAATAACGCTTTGGTCCTCAAGTGGGACGGTGTGAAAGCCCTCTGTCCGGGTGCCCGTAATGACCGGATTCACGCCGCCTGCACCCTGAAACGGGTTTCCCGTCCATGGGATCATCCGCCCGCCGACAGGAATTGTGCCGCCTGTGGCGAAGACATAATTGTCATAAACGTCAAACGAGAAACCATCATGTACGACGACGCAGCCATACACTCGGCAATAGAAATCCGAGTCGATCCATGACGCTGTGGCGTGCGGCGCGCTGAAGAGCGCCGTGCAAACCAGAAGCGTGCTTTTCAGGCTAGTCCAGGTTCGACGCTTCATCTTCAGAAGTCTCGATCATTGACGCCGTATCGACAATTGACAGGTCAGCTTTGAACGGTTCGAGCTGCACAGTGCCGCTGCTGCTTTGTGGTGCGTGGATGTCTTCCAGCGTGACGCGGAGCTCAGGATTCGTTGGCACGTCCTCGGTCAGCGGCAGGCGATACTTGCGCGTTGCTTCATGCAGCACGACGAGATTGTTGATGGGCGCTCGGATTGAAGTCCCGGAATCGCCCTTAATCTCGATCTCACCACGCAAGCGGGAATGTGCGTTACCACTATTTTCCAGTTGAAAAACAAGCGCATTCTCGCCTTCTGGCGATTTGGTCAGGGTCGCTGCTGTGATCTCTGGTTTGCTCTCGCCATGCCCCATTGTGAGATAGAAAAGGCTGGCAATCTGGTACTTTTTCCAAACGCCTGATTGCCCAGACCGCTCTTCTGGCAAAAGTGTTGAAGCAATCAGAGCAAACCGATAATCGCCTTGGCGATCGATTCGAATGGGGGCTGACATGTCGACAATGACTTGTTCGGTTTCACCCGGGTTCAAGGTTACGAAAGCAGGACTGAACCGTACCCAGTCTGCAGCTGAGGAAGCTGTTTCGCCGGGAGGATCAAGTTTGATCTGGCCATTCTCATCCAATTCCCAGTCCGCCAGACCAAGCGTTAGCGAAATCGTATCTTCCTGATGGACGTTGCCAATATTGATCACCTGGCGCTGTCGTTCACCTGGCTGAATGGCCATTTCGACGGTTGTCGGCTGCAAGCCAATACCAAATGAAGATGCCGGAACGGCCGTGGCCGCCATCGCCAAAACGACGCAGCCCGCGCGCAACGCAGTAGAAAAGCGCATCAAAAACCCCTAAATTTTAAGCTCATATTTTTCTTTACCGTAATCGAATAGGGTTACCGGAGCGTTTCCAATGATGTCAGCGGCTTGTCGCTGGTCGAGGGCTCGGGTAACGCGAAACCATGAAACTGCCAGGTCATAAGAAGCGGACACATGTCGCCGCCGACATTTCATCAAAGCCCGGGCGTATCCGGGCCGAGCGCGAGCTGATTCTCGGCGATCATGGATTCCTGCGTGAGAGTTTCCAGAACCTGCATCAAATCAGTGATGAGATGTGGCGCTCCAACCAACCCAATCCGCGACAGGTGGCGGAACACGTACGTCTTCGGGGCATCAAGACCATTCTCAACCTGCGAGGTCCCAGCACGCGCGGCTATTATTTGCTGGAGAAAGAAGCCTGTGCGGAAAACGGGGTCGATCTGGTCGATTTTCAGGTCTTTTCGCGGGATACGCCAACCGTCGAAACCGTTATGGCGGCCAAAGACCTGTTCGAAACCATCAAGTATCCAGCGCTTATGCATTGTAAGTCCGGAGCGGACCGCGCGGGCTTGATGAGTGTTCTCTACGTTATTTTCCGACTGAAAGAGCCGGTGTCCGTTGCAATTCGACAATTGTCCAAGAAATACCTGCATTTGCGCGAGGGTAAAACAGGGCTTCTAGATGCTTTTTTCGAAACCTATTTGGCGGCGGAAGAAGCCAGCGGTATCGGCTTCGAAGACTGGCTAAAAACCGAATATGACCGGGTTCAAGTCAAACAAGACTTTTTGGAATCAGGGCAAGCCAAATGGCGGCTCGATAGTTTGCTGCGCAGAGAATAGACGCTTTTTTTCACTGGCCTTGGCGTGGGATTCGTGGAACGTTGCCCGTCTGCGAGACATCGAGGAAAGGGGATCGCAAATGAAAAAAGTAATGATTGCGTCAGTGTTCGCTCTGGGGTTGGCCGCGTGCGGCGGCGGTGGCGGCGGCGCAAAAGCTGCGCTGGTGAAGTCCTGTTTGGATGACGGATCGACCGATGAGTCGACCTGTTCCTGCATGGCGGATTTGGCTGTCGACAAGCTCGATCCGAAATTGGTCAATATCCTCGTCGAAGCCACAAAGGCTGAAGATGAAGATGCATATATGATGTCTCAAATGGGCGAGCTTAGCCCAGATGAAATGACATCCTTCATGACCGTGATGATGAGTGCCGCAACTGAATGCGGCATGGAAATGTAAGGCAATCTGCCGAATTTAGTGTCATTCAACCCGGACCCTGAGAGAAATCAGTCGTCCGGGTTGTCTATAAGGGAAAGAGGACGACATGAAATTCTTCATTATCAACAGTTTCCGCCTGATGGTTTACATCGCTTATATCGTGATTATCGGTCTCGGTGTGGCGATGGGCTATTATAATGGCTTCGTTCTAGAACAGAGCAGCGTTGAATTGCTAAACGTCGGGCTGTCAGGTCCAGCGGCGCAGTTTTTGACGTTGGTCGGACTTAGTTTTCTAGGATGGGTCGCCGCAAGTTTGGTGTGCGGCCTGATCGTCACATTTTTGGATATTCGTGACGACATCAATGACCGTCTGCCAGACGCACGACGCGACGATTAGACGATAATATCCTGGGGGATCGGATGAGCGCACTGCAAGTTGCCAGCGTTTACGTTGCGATCAATGTATTGATGCTTGTCTGGTTTGGCGTGCGCGTTGTGGCGCGGCGCTTCCGGGGAAAAATCTCGATGGGAGATGGCGGTTCAGAGGACCTGGCGCGCGCCATACGCGTGCACGGGAATGCCTCAGAATATGTCCCGCCCATGCTCGTCGGTCTACTGGCTTTGGCCCTTCTCGACGGCCCTGTCTGGGCGCTTCATGCGCTCGGCATCGGGTTCACGCTCGGGCGGATCTTGCACGCGTTTGGAATGAGCGGTGCGCCAATCATTCTCCGACAGGTCGGCATGTTGCTGACCTGGACGGCGATGGGCATTGTGTCGCTTGCCATACTGTATTTCGCCTTTACCTAGGCGGGCATGACCCAGTCACTTTCGCTGCGCGACCTAGTCGCGGATACTCTAAATAAGACGGCGCGAGTGATCGTGCCGTCTTTGCCATATGGTGCTTTGTTTGTGGTTGCATGTGCGGTGCTGGTCTTTTGCGCCGGAACGTTGCCTGAAGGTGGCGCGGGGTTTGTTGTGTTTGCTGTGCTCTTCTTTGCCGCGCTTTATGCTCATAGCCTGTTCTCAGCAGCGATGTATCGCGCAGCTCTGGCCTCCCAAGGGGGGCTGATGAGCAGTGCCTGGAAACTGACCCTTGCCTGGTTACTGGTTTTGGTTGTGGCCTCGATCGCCGCGACCATTGTCTTGCTCTTTTTCTCGCTGATCGGGGCCAGTCTTGGTGTTGCTTCAGGGGCCGCAGGGCAGGAGATCACAGATATGACAGCTGAAATGCGCGCCGGCGGAACCTTCTGGCCGCTCTTCGTGGTCTTTATTGCGACAATGCTAGGTCTGTTCTGGTTTGCCGTCAGGCTGATGCTGTTTGCTGGCGCGACGGTTGTTCGACATCAGGTCCATGTGTTTCGAACCTGGTATTGGACGAAAGGGCGGGTGATTATCCTGGCGCCCTTGATGATTATCTTCATCGTTTTGCCAATTAGTGTTCTGGCGGTCATTGCTCAGACCGGCACTACGGCTATTTTCGGCGTGTTGGAAACGCCTTTGGAAATGGGGATCAGCGTCGCGTTCGTCACGCTAATCATGCTACCGAGCGCCTGGCTTGGTCATGGCTTTGCGGCGAGCGCCTATGAACGGCTTGCGCCTCACGAGGCGGTTGACGAGATCTGAGTGCGGCTTACGCCTATGACCCGTGCGGGAGGGTTTTATGGCGCAAAGATTCAGTTTCGATAATGCCGCATTCCACTTCGCGCGCACGGATGGACCGATTGGTTTCCTCGTTCCGTTTATCTTCGTCTATTTGGTTGCTGGCGCGGCGGTCACGGCGATAAACTTTGGCGCTCAGTATTTAATTTTTGGATCACTAAACGGTTTTGCTGACTTGCTTTCGAGTGGCGTTGTTCCTGCAAACCAGTTTGCTGCGGTCGGAATCTACTATCTGATTGTTTCGGTTGCGGGCGCGGTATTCTGGGCGGTGTTCGAAGCGTCAGTGCAGCGCCGGTATGTCCTCGATGAAGGGTTCTCGATCAAACTTGGCGGCGACGAGTTCCGATTATTGGTTGTCGGGCTGCTGTGGTTTTTGTCCTTCCTGGGTAGTTATCTTCTCATGATCGTTATCGTGGTGCTGCCGGTGACCGCCCTGAGCGCAAACGGCGTGTCGCCATTTGCGCCATTGCTCATATTCGTGGGAATCCTCATCTACTTTTTCGTTTGGATTTGGATGGCAGTGAAATTGTCGGCTGCAAGTGCGCTGACCATTCGCGACCAGAAAATCAAGTTTCTCGATTCATGGGGAGCCACGAGAGGTCGGTTTTGGCCGCTTTTTGGCGCGTTCCTCGTATTACTGATCATCGCGCTCGTGATCTATTTTGTGCTTGTTGGGCTTGTATTCGGGGTGACCTTTGGCGGCGAGTTTATGCTTTCGTCGCCCGATCGGCTGATGAGATTGGGCAATCCACAAACGCTTGGGGCGATGTTCTTCGTGCTATTCTTGATGATGACCACGGTCCAAGCCCTGTTTCTATACATCTGGGCCGGGCCGGCCGCTCTAATTGCTAAGACCGACCCGCGCGGCGGCGGGAGTACCAATGTGGCGGAAGAATTCGCCTAAGTGATAACACCCGCATCAAGCAGCGCCTGAATCTTGTTCGAATCATAGCCAAGGTCCGCCAGGACATCTCGCGAATGCTCTCCCTGGCGCGGTGAAGGCCCTTTGGGGCCGTCATTTGTGCCCGGAAAACGGATCGGTGAGGCCGGCGAGGCGAAGGTCGAGCCATCGCCGCTGGCGCTTGGCACTTGCGTTATGCCGCCTGCTGCAGCGACCTGCGGATCGGCGGCCACTTCAGCCAGTGTTTGCACCGGCGCCCAGGCAATGGCTTCATCATCCAGCCGCTTGGCGATTTCTGCTTTCGTGTATTTGCCGAATTCCTGGTCCATGAGCGTTACCAATTCAGCAGAATTTGCCCGTCGGGATTTGCCCGTTGTATAGCGCTGATCTTCAATCAAGTCGGCGCGATCCATGACCCGGCACAATGGCGCCCAATCGACATTGCCTTGGCGAGAAACGATGCAAATCCAGCTATCATCCTTGGTTTTGAAGAAGTTCATCAGGGGCTGGATCTGCTCGTGGCGCGATTTCGTCGAACCAATGCGCCCGAAAAAGAGCTGAATCGCGAAATCGGACCCCATCGCGAACAGAGCGGCCCGCAATAGAGACGCTTCGACCAATTGCCCTTCGCCGGTACGGTGTGCTTTGACCAAGGCGGCGCATATCCCTGCAGCTGCAGCCATGCTGGTTGTGTGATCGCCAAAGGCGGTGCGCAGCGCAAACGGATCCTGACCCTTTGGCACGGTGAGATGGCCGACGCCGGCTCTGGACCAGAAGGAAGCGACATCAAAACCTGGTTTATCCGCATCTGGCCCCTCGAGGCCATAACCGGTCAGTGTGCAGTACACCAATTTCGGATTGATCTGTTGCAGGCTCTGATAATCCAGCCCGGAGCGCGTCAACCCGCCCGGACGGACATTGGTCAGAAAAACATCGGCCTCAGCGGCCAATTCCCGAAGGATTTTCTGTCCGTCATCTGTGCGTGTATCGAGAATAATCGACTTTTTACCGCGATTGTCGAAATCGAAGACCGGATTATCCTGAATATCGGTGCCAATCGTGCTGAAAAAGTTGCGAATCGGGTCTCCGCCGGGCGGTTCGATCTTGATCACCTCTGCGCCCCAATCACTGAGGATGCTGCCCGCCCCCGGCGCAGCCATATATGTGGCGTGTTCGATCACTTTGATGCCGTCTAGCATGGCGCATCCTATCTCTTGTCTTCTCTGGGCAATCGCCTTTTGGTAAACCAGGTATTAACCCGCTCAGTCCATTTATTCACAAATCTAGATCGGCGACAGGGATACCCCCGCGATATGACTGTACAAAGCATGCGTCCGGAACTTAGCGAAGGCGATATTATTCGCCTGATGAAAGGCGAGACGTCTGAGGAGCGCGCCACCGTTGCGCACCGCCTCTGCCGCCGTATCGCGACAGACGTATTGAGCGATGATGAACGACTGTTCGCTGATGAAATCATTCAGATTCTGGCTAAGGATACGGCGGAGCTGGTGCGACGCACCTTGTCCGTTACGCTTCGCAATTCTCCGCGCTTGCCGCATAGCGTCGCGGTTCAGTTGGCGCAGGATGTCGAATCGGTCGCGATTCCGCTTTTGGAAAACTCACCCGTGTTCTCGGATGAAGATCTGATCGAGTTGGTCTTATCGGTCACAGCGGCAAAACAAGCTGCGATTGCTGGCCGAGCGACAGTGTCCGGCGCCTTGTCTGAAGTTATATGTGAGCACGCATCGGAAATTGCTGTCGAAACGATTGCAGGCAATTCCGGAGCAGATCTTACCGATCGTGCGATGGAGCATTCCGTACTGCGCTTCCCAGCCAATCAGAGCATGCATGAGAATCTGGTCTTACGCGATCACATTCCGGTCCACATTGCTGAAAAAATGGTCTCGCTGGTCTCTGGTCAGGTCTTTGATCTGTTGATCAACCGCCACGAATTACCCGCGCAAATGGCGATCGATCTGGCCGCCGGCGCGCGCGAGCGCGCGACGATTGATCTGGTAGAACAAGCCGGACGGACGCATGACATGCCGCGTTTCGTGTCGCAGCTGAATTTGAATGGACGCCTGACGCATTCTCTGATCATGCGCGCCTTGTGCGTTGGACATATGCCTTTTGTGGAGCACGCCCTGGCTGAACTCTCCGGCGTACCGCATGCACGGGCCTGGTTGATGATTCACGATGCCGGGCCGCTCGGGCTACAAGCGATCTTTGATCGCGCTGGATTGCACCGTAAATTGCTGCCAGCCTTCAGAGCGGCTGTGAAGGTCTATCACGAGCTGCAACTGGATGGTGAGCCAAATGATCGGGCACGTTTCAGAATGCGCATGATTGAACGTGTTCTGACGCAGTTCCAGGCGATCCCGAAGGACGACTTGGATTATCTTTTGGAAAAGCTCGATGCTTATGCAGAGCAGGCCAAACGCCGCGACGAGAATGCCGCCTAGGCGTCAGCGCGCATCCGAAAACCGTACTCAACCCCGAGCTCGCTAAGGAAATAGCTGTCGCGCCAATTGGCGTGTTCGGCGATGACCAGCATGCCGGAATTCACGGCGGCTTCGATCCGATCCTGGAGTTCTGGTTCGTCCTCGATCTTGCGCGCATCTATGCGCAAACTATCGAGCAACAGCCGCATGGAGTGGCTCAACGGGCATTGCCAGGAGCGGGTCGCGTTGAGAGAGATCCTGAAGCCGCACCGACGCAAAGCTTCAACGCCATCCTGCGCGTTGCGGGCCGCCGGAAGGGCGAGCGCAGCGTCCTGGATTTCGAAGCAGATTTCCTGTGGGCAAAGCCGCGTGCGAGCAATAGCTGCATCACAGGCCACGGCTGTATCCGGGTGTATCAGTGCGACCAATGGCATCTCAACAATGACCGGGCGCTCTGTGGTGCGATTGTGGGCGTCATGTGCGACGTCCTCGACATGCTCCGCCATCCAGGTTGCAGGTGAGACGGGCTCGCTGCGTTCTGC
>JBCCDZ010000134.1:0-8325 GCA_039030525.1 Pseudomonadota bacterium
GATCTGGACACGGCTGAAAAGCAACTGAATGACGACCACTATGGCCTGGAAAAGGTCAAAGAGCGTATTCTTGAATATCTCGCTGTACAGAAGCGCACGAACAAGCTGCGTGGCCCTATCCTATGTCTGGTCGGCCCGCCCGGCGTTGGTAAAACGTCGCTCGGTAAGTCGATTGCGGATGCGACCGGTCGCGACTTTGTTCGCGTATCTCTCGGGGGCGTGCGTGATGAAAGTGAAATCCGTGGTCACCGCCGGACCTATATCGGTTCGATGCCTGGTCGCGTGATTCAGAGCCTGAAAAAAGCCAAGACGGGCAATCCGCTCTTCTTGCTGGATGAGATTGACAAGATGGGCATGGACCATCGCGGCGATCCGTCTGCGGCTTTGCTCGAAGTCCTGGATCCAGCGCAGAATTCGACGTTTAACGACCATTATCTGGAAGTCGATTATGACCTTTCAGACGTCATGTTCGTGACCACGGCGAACAGTTTGAACATGCCTCAGCCCTTGCTGGACCGGATGGAGATCATCCGCATCGCTGGCTATACCGAGGATGAGAAGCTGCAAATCGCGGAACGTCACTTGCTGCCGAAGATCCGTGCTGATCACGGCCTGGATGAAGATGAGTGGGTGGTCGAATCGTCTGCCATCCGTGATCTGCTGCGCTATTATACGCGTGAAGCTGGTGTCCGGTCGCTCGAGCGCGAGCTTGCAAAGCTTGCCCGGAAAGCCGTTCGCGAGCTTGGCAATAATGGCATCGTCAAAGTGATCGTCTCTGCAGACAATCTCGCTGATTATTCCGGCGTACGGAAATTCCGGTTCGGATTGGCAGATGAAGAAGATCAGATCGGCGCTGTGACAGGCTTGGCCTGGACAGAAGTTGGCGGCGATCTGCTGACCATTGAAGCGGTGTCTATGCCGGGGCGTGGAAATACCAAGGTTACCGGGAATTTGCGCGATGTGATGAAAGAATCCATCTCGGCGGCGCAATCTTTGGTGCGGTCGCGGGCGGTCTTGCTCGGCATCAAGCCAAGCACGTTCAACACTACGGACATCCACGTTCACGTGCCGGATGGCGCAACGCCGAAAGATGGCCCGAGCGCCGGTATCGCCATGACAACGGCCATGGTGTCGCTTTTGACGGGTAATCCGGTCCATCGTGACATCGCCATGACGGGCGAAATCTCGCTTCGCGGCCGGGTCTTGCCAATTGGCGGTCTGAAAGAGAAGCTCCTCGCAGCACTGCGCGGCGGCATCAAGACCGTGCTCATTCCAGAAGAGAATGAGAAGGATCTGGCGGACATTCCGGACAATGTGAAGGAAAGCCTGTCCATCATCCCGGTCTCAGACATAAATGAAGTTCTGGCGCGCGCCTTGGTGCGACCGCTGACACCGATTGAATGGTCTGAGGAAGACGAGGAAGCGCTCGCCGCGACTCTGTCAGGGCGCGGAAGCTCTAACGATGACAGCGCCTCCGTCCGTCACTAGGCGTCATACATAAAACTACAGCAGCCCCTGATTTTTCTGTCAGGGGCTGTCTTGCATTTTACGCCAAGACAAGGCAAAGGATGCGTCCCGGAAGGGCGGTTAGCTCAGTTGGTAGAGCATCTCGTTTACACCGAGAGGGTCAGCGGTTCGAGCCCGTTACCGCCCACCATTTTCCTACAGGACTTTTGTTTCCAGACTTTCGCCGCGGGCCGCGAGCGCGACGCCGGTATCGGTGATGCTTAAGCGCGTGACGCTGCAATAGTTCGGCCTGAAGACCGTGACCTGGTCGGTGCCGTCAAGATGTCCAACCACAGCATTGATCGCGACGAAATGGCTGAACACCGCCGTATTGGGCGGTAGAGCCGATACGGTGTCGATCAGACCGCGACGCCAAGCCTGGACGAGATCAGGGGCGTCCGCCCAATGACCCGACATCAGGTTTTGCAACCAGGGAACCCGATCGGTGACGTCGTCTGGCGTCGGGATTTCCGTGACTTTGGGCTCTATCACCATTTCGAGACCTGACTTTGTCGCGAAGGCGCGAGCTGTTTCCTCGCAGCGTGCCATGGGGCTGGAATAAACCCGTTCAATCCCCAGCCCAGATAAGGTTTCTGCGACGGTTTGCGCTTGCTCACGGCCGAGGTCTGATAGGCCGGGGTCAGGATGCGATCCCCAACGCGCTGCGGCTTCGCCATGCCGGATAAAGTAGATCATGCAGCGACGAGTTGCGGGTCTTGATTATAGCTCTCAAACACGCGCAAGGCCTGTTTATAGAGAACAGGTTCCGCGATGTTCAAACGGGCGCGCACCTCTTCGATCGGTTGATCGAGGAGCGCTTCGATATCCTGATCGACGATTCGTGTGGCCAGCTTCCCATTCCGTCGGCCCTCGGCCAGCACGTCTTTGACGCGCGCTTCGCGCGGCGCTTCTTTGGCAATCTGGCGATTGCCCATAAATGCGATGAAACTGATCCCCAACCCGCCATGCTGACCATGCGTATAACCGAGCAGGGCATCCTCGCCGAGCGCATCCCGGCCATACCCGGTCAGGACATGATACATGTCATGCGTGTCGCGCAAACGATTGATGTACCAGAGTAAGTCGTCGTCGAAGCGCTGATGGTGCGCCCTCTGGACCTGGCTTTCCTCGACCAGACCATTAGCGGTCAAGCCTTCGCGTTCCATGAAGTCGACATAGGTTCGACCAACCGTGCCCATTGGCAGCGCTTTTAGAGGCGCGTGATCATCCAGCATGTCTGGCAGATATGACCGTCGATTGAGCAACATCATGCCATTCTCCGACGTCAGAAAGCGCTTAAAGTCCTTCCGAGTGGAATCGCCATTGAGGGCCTCAATGATATGAAACACTTGCGCGGTGTCTTCTTTGTCCGCGATGAGCTTCTGCATATGCCGCCAGGCTTTGATCGGGCGACGTTTGGATTTGGGGCGACTGGGATCAATATATGGAATAGGGGTCGACATGGAGCGCTTCTTTTCTTCTGCGCGCATGATAGCAGACGATGCCTAAACAAACAATGACGCGGGCGTCATGTTTCGGGTGAATTCATCTGCATAAGAATGATGCACGACTGCACCACCTTTGAGCATGACTGTTCACAGAGCAGAGCAGCTACGGCTCAGCTATCGCCCTGCGCCAAGAGCCATCCTATTCGGGACACATTGTTAGCTATCGAAGGGTTGAGGGTATGAAAAAGATTGAGGCCATCATCAAACCGTTCAAATTGGATGATGTAAAAGAAGCGCTGCATGAAGTCGGCGTGCAAGGAATGACGGTTGTTGAAGCAAAAGGCTTCGGACGTCAGCGTGGCCATACAGAACTGTATCGCGGCGCAGAATATGTCGTCGATTTTCTACCAAAACTGAAAGTCGAAGCCGTGGTTGCGGATGCGGGCTTGCAAAGCGCCATTGAAGCGATCACCAAAGCCGCTCAAACCGGTAAAATCGGTGATGGCAAGATTTTCGTTTCGGATGTAGGCGAAGCTGTTCGCATCCGAACCGGTGAGACAGGTGACGGCGCCCTTTAGCGCTGTAAACAAGAAAGACAGGAAGAAACTGGAGGGCGATATGGCCGATAGTGTATTGAAAATGATGAAGGATAATGACGTTGAATTCGTCGACCTTCGATTCACCGACCCACGCGGAAAACTGCAGCACGTGACCTTCGACAAGGGCATGATCGATGCAGACTTTTTCGAAGACGGTCAAATGTTTGACGGATCGTCCGTTGCAGGCTGGAAAGCCATCAATGAGTCCGACATGACCCTCGCGCCAGATCTCGCGACGGCCAAAATTGATCCTTTCTTTCAACAGACGACGCTCGCCGTTATGTGCGATATTTTGGACCCGATTACCGGCCAGGCCTATAATCGCGATCCACGTATGACGGCAAAGAAGGCAGAAGCCTATCTGACATCGACGGGCGTTGGTGACACCGCATATTTCGGCCCTGAAGCTGAATTCTTCGTGTTTGATGACGTGCGTTGGAACACTGAGCCTCATATGACCGGCTACAGCTTCGACTCGACCGAACTTCCGGCCAATACCGGCAAGTCTTACGAGATGGGCAATATGGGTCATCGTCCGGGTCCTAAAGGCGGCTATTTCCCAGTTCCGCCCGTCGACTCTGAACAGGACATGCGCTCTGAAATGCTGTCTGTGATGGGCGAACTTGGCCTCGAGCCAGAAAAGCACCACCACGAAGTTGCTCCGGCTCAGCACGAGCTTGGTATGAAGTTCAACACTCTGGTCACAATGGCTGACAATCTGCAGCTCTATAAGTATGTGATCCACAATGTTGCGGCGAGCTATGGCAAGACGGCGACGTTTATGCCGAAGCCATATTTCGATGATAATGGCTCGGGCATGCACGTACACCAGTCTATCTGGAGTGGTGGCAAGCCAACTTTTGCGGGCGATCAATATGCCGGTCTGTCTGAGACCTGCCTCTATTATATTGGCGGCATCATTAAGCACGCACGGGCATTGAACGCTCTGACCAATGCCTCAACCAACTCTTACAAGCGTCTGGTTCCAGGCTTCGAAGCGCCGGTCATGCTGGCATATTCTGCGCGCAACCGGTCTGCATCAATCCGTATTCCATTCGGCACCGGTGAGAAAGCCAAGCGGATTGAAACCCGTTTCCCGGATCCAACCGCGAACCCATACCTGGCATTTGCGGCTCTGCTTATGGCAGGTCTCGATGGAATTGAGAACAAGATCCATCCTGGCGAAGCCATGGATAAGGATCTCTATGATCTGCCGCCGGCCGAAGCGGCTGCCATCCCACAGGTTTGTGGATCTTTGGCGGAGGCACTTGCAGCCCTGGATGCTGATCGGGACTTCCTTAAGAAGGGCGGCGTGTTTGATGATGATCAGATCGACGCCTATATCGAACTGAAGCAGGAAGAAGTGGAGCGTCTACAGCTGCACCCACACCCTGTCGAATTCGACATGTATTACAAAGTCTAAGACCTCGCGCACGTCTGGGGGTTTTAGGACGCAAGCGAAAGCACCGGGGCTCGGATGGGCCCCGGTGTTTGCATTTCTACAATGAAAACAGGGAGTGGCGTCCTCCTGGCGGGCGTGTGGCGGGCACGTGGCGGCATCATGGCGTGGCTCAAATCAGGGGTTTCGGGTCTCTAGAGGGTATTGTATCACCCCAAACAGGAGACAATCATGCCTTTCAAAGCTGATGCCCAAAAAATCAAACGCTGGCGCGAAGAGCGTCATTGGTCACAAGAACACGTTGCCGACCTGGCTGGGATCGGTTTGCGAACGGTTCAACGGATTGAGAATGGCGAAGCGGCCTCACAAGAGAGTGTCATGGCGCTGGCCGCGGCCTACAATGTCGACGTCATGGCATTGTCCATCGACCAGGAAGAAGAGGCGGCAAAGATCGTTGCAAAGCACAATGCCAAGGCGCGTGCCGGTTTGCGCTTGTCCTTTTGGATTCACTTCGCCAGCTACTTGCTCGGCATCATCATCTTTGTCGGAATCAATATCGGCACCAATAGCAATACAATGCTTTGGCCCTTGATCTGGTGGACGGTCGGCGTGGCATCGCACGCCCTAACCGTGTTCATTGTGGAGATCACGACCCGGTATTCTGAACAAATGAATTCAGTTTAGGTCTCGTCTTTTTTGACGGCCTGCCAGAGCTGTTCTTGCGCGTCGAGAGAAAGTGTCGCGAACCCCGCTTCACTGCCCTCGGCGCGCTTTTCCATGGCCCGAAACCGGCGTTCAAACTTGTCATTGGCTTTGCGTAACGCGACTTCTGGATCGACATTCAAGCGCCGCGCAAGATTGACCGCCACAAAGATAAAGTCCCCGACTTCTTCTTCGATGTGGTCCTGGTCAGCCTCATCAATCGCCTCGCGGACTTCCTCCATTTCTTCGTCCAGTTTGGCGAAAATGTCTTTTGGATCTGTCCAATCGAACCCTGTGCGCGCAGCGCGCTTTTGCAGTTTTTCAGACCGCATCAAGGCAGGGAGCGCGACCGCGACACCGGCCAAAGCACTTGGATCAATCTCTGTCTTGTCAGAGCGCTCGGCCGCTTTGATGTCTTCCCAGGCCGTTATCTGCTGATCGGATGTGCGTTGCGTGGTGTCCCCGAAAACATGCGGATGCCGACGGATCATTTTATCGCAGATGGCCTGTGTGACATCATTGATTTCAAAATGGCTTTCATCAGCGGCAATCTGAGCATGGAAGACCACTTGCAATAATAAATCACCCAATTCATCGCAAAGATCGGTCGTATCCTGCCGCGCAATTGCATCAGCCACTTCGTACGCCTCTTCAATCGTATATGGCGCGATTGTTTCAAAGCTCTGCTCGAGATCCCAGGCGCACCCGGTTTTCGGGGTCCTCAGCTGCTTCATGATGCTGAGCAGGTCCGAAAAATCATAGGGTGGGGTGAGGGGTGCTGCCGTCATATCGCAACTCCAATCCAGTCTATCCTAGCGCGCGTATAGCGATTGAAGCTTGTCGCCAACCATTGCGACGAAAAGTTCATGCAGTCCGGCATTGAAAACCACAAGAAATGTAATAACTGACCAGTCAGTCATATATATTTGGAGATCCACATGGATCATACCGACTTTAAAGAAACACCCCGAAAGTCGAGTGGTTGGGCCCTCGGTCTGATACAATTGGCGTTCGTGATCGGCGTCATCGCGACCGCAATCGGATTGACCCAAGTTCTGAAGGGTCAGGTCAATGACCGTGCACCACGGATCGCCGACTTGCAGGGGGCTTCTGAAGTCACCGTGCGGATCGCAGACCTTGAGATATCGCAATATGCGCCAACCGTTCGTGTAAATGGCACCGTACAAGCCACAGCCGAAGTCTCGGTTGGTCCGCAAGTCTCCGGTGAGATCAAACGTGTCAGTCCGGCTTTCAGGGCCGGTTCCGAAGTTCAGAAGGGGGATCTCCTGTTCGAAATTGACCGAGCCGATTATGTCCTTGCGGTACAGCGCGCGGAATCGGAAATAGCGGCTGGGATTTCAGATCTGCAACAGCTGGAGGCCGAAGCGGCGATTGCTGTACAAGAGTGGAAAGAGCTCTATCCCGGAAGAGAGGTAAATGACCTTGCAGCCCGGGTCCCGCAAATCGCCGCAGCGAAGGCACGTCTCGCGAGCGCCGAGGCAAATAAGCGATCGTCTGAGCTATCCTTGCAGCGTACCCGGGTATACGCGCCCGCGAATGCGCGCGTTCTCGCTTCCTCTCTGGATATTGGACAGATTGTATCTCCTGGTCAGAGTGTCGGTCGGTTGGTCTCTCTGGACAGTATCGAACTTGCCGTTCCGATCTCTCTGGATGACTTATCTGTTCTGGAACCGATCGACGGTCGAACAGCAATATTCCGACGGCGCGGCGCGTCTTCAACCAGCAGATCAGCCACGGTGGGTCGGATCGATGCATCGCTCGACCCGCGCACCCGTTTATCCACTTTATACATCATCCCCGAAGATCGATCAGGATTACGCATCGGTGATTTCGTCGATGTGACCATTGCGGCCGATGCCATAGACAATACGATTACGCTGCCGGCGACGGCGCTGAGCGGACAGTCCAATGTTTGGGTGGTCGATGGCGGTGTTCTGACCGCAAGAAGCATCAATGTCCTCGGCGAAACAGACGGCGGCAACAGAATGATCGTTGCGCCTTTCGATATTTCAGATGGCGTCGTCGCCTTGCCACCATTGGAAGCGTCGGAAGGCCAGGCCGTTGGTATTCGCGATCAAGCTGGCGTCGCGATTGCGAATGGGAGCTCTGTCGATGCCGCCGAATGAGTCCAAAGACATTGGCGGCGGCCTGATCGGTTGGTTCGTCAGAAATCCTGTTGCAGCCAATCTGCTAATGGTGGTGTTGTTGATTGGTGGTTTGCTCATGGCCGGCAATCTAAGGACGCAAGTCTTTCCCACCATTCAACCAGGTATAGTGACGGTCAGCGTACCATACCCTGGTGCAACGCCGGCCGAAGTGGAAGAGGGCGTAACGCGCCGGGTTGAAGAAGCGGTACTTGGAATTGACGGCGTTAAACGCGTGTCTTCCACCGCGTCTGAAAATATCGGCACGGTAACGATTGAGCTGGCAGATTTTGCGGACAAACTGCTGGTCAAGGATGATGTCCAATCCGCGGTCGAACGCCTGGTTGATTTTCCGCCGGAAAATGCGGAGCGCGAAACGGTATCCGCCCCCAGCGCTTCTTCATACATGCCTTCAACCTTGGCAAACTGGAACGGCATCGGCCATTCCAGGAAGTAGCCCACGGTGATTTCAGCAGATGCCGACTGTGCGCCTGCCGCCATGGCAA
>JBCCDZ010000135.1:0-8286 GCA_039030525.1 Pseudomonadota bacterium
CTCGGATGATCGAAGAGACCAGAAAGCTTAGACTGCCCTGCCGCCGCCCGGCGGGTCATCCTCACATCTGACGCGGTGAAGCTCCTCATCCGGCAATAGGAAACTCTGCTCGATCAACCATTCGCGGTGCTCTTGGGAAATTTCACTACCTTTGAGCACCTGTATGGTTGCATCGTTCACGATGACCGCAATGCCAAATCCCAATATTGCGAGAACCACGCCATTCACACCTTTGCCGATCCATCGAAAAACCCCACTTCCGGCAATTTCCAGGTTTAGATCGACGCTCTCAGATACGTAACGTATGGCGCTGATAAACATAAGGACTGCGAGTCCGATATAGACGACGGATCGAAGCCAATCGGTGCCGCTCAATTCGACTGCGTCAGTCAAACCCATGACCGGCGTGGCGATTTGCAACAGGACGACGGAAAGAGCGCCTATTCTAGAGCTGTGCCAAGCCGCAAAAGCGCCAAATATTCCGCCAACAACCATCAAGAGACGACCAAACAAATCTGCGTCCGAAGATGGTCCTTCTTGGCTCGCCATCATGACCAGAACGCCCACGCCACCAATTGCAAAAATCACCATGAAAAAGGTCGCAATTCCGCGCATGCGCCTGCGGTGCATCACAAGTCGATCTTTAGTATTGCCCAAGTCCAAACCCACTTCATCACTCAGCTTGATTTATTTCGACGATAAAAGCGGACGCTGCAATCATTTTTCCCAATCTTTCGACGCGCAACTTTCAACGCGCCAATCACGCGTTCGCGTGCAACAGCTTTGCCTCACTGGTCGCATTCGAATTACACGCCTATATGGACCGTGAACCCATCTGCTGCGGGCCTTGAACCCGTTTGGAGACCGATATGACAGATTTACGTGCGCTCGCCACCCGCGAGCCTGATCCCGCGCCTGGTGCTTTGAACGCGCTTGGCTTTGCCAAACCCCCTTCGGAAACCCGTGTTGTCGCCGCGATGTCAGGCGGTGTCGATTCATCTGTTGTCGCTGCTCTGCTTGCGGCCAAGGGCTATGATGTGATCGGCATCACGCTACAGCTCTACGATCATGGCGCGGCCATCGAAAAGAAAGGCGCGTGCTGCGCAGGTCAGGACATTCACGATGCTCGCAATGTCGCGGACCAGATCGGCATCCCGCATTATGTGCTGGACTATGAAAGCCGGTTCAAAGAACAGGTGATGGAAGACTTTGCTGACACCTATCTGTCGGGTGCGACGCCTATTCCCTGTATTCGCTGCAACCAGACCGTGAAGTTCTCTGATCTACTGAGAACCGCTAAGGATCTGGGCGCCGACTGTCTCGCAACCGGCCATTACATCCGGCGCGAAGACGGCACGGCTGGGCCTGAGCTGCATCGCGCCGCGGATGCCAGCCGCGATCAGTCCTATTTCCTGTTTGCCACAACCTCTGAGCAACTCGGCTATGTTCGGTTCCCGCTCGGTGACTTGCCGAAAACGCATGTCCGGGAGCTGGCGGATCACTTCGCCCTGCCCGTTGCGGCAAAGCCGGACAGCCAGGACATCTGTTTTGTCCCGGAAGGCTCCTACGCCAAAGTCGTCGAGAAACTGCGCCCGGGTTCAGGACGCGGCGGTGAGATCGTACATCTGGATGGCCGCGTGCTGGGCCAGCATGACGGGGTCATCCATTACACGATTGGTCAACGACGAGGACTGGGCGTGGCAACCGGCGAACCGCTCTTCGTGGTGAAGATCGACGCGCCAGCCCGGCAAGTCATTGTCGGTCCGCGCGAAGCCTTGCTGACCTCGGGTCTGACCATGGAAGAGTTGAACTGGTTAGGCGATGGAACTCTACTTGAAGCCTGCGAACGCGGCGAAGCAGCGCTTGTGCGCGTGCGCTCGACGCGCGAACCGGCGCCGGGGCGTTTGGGCTTTCATGACGGGGCGCCGGCGGTCTGGTTCGATGCACCAGAAGAAGGCGTGGCGCGCGGTCAGGCCAGTGTTCTGTATGATGCTGACGGCTCAACACGCATTCTTGGCGGTGGGTTTATCGCCAGCACGATCGCAGCAGACGCGCGTTTGCGCTAAACGAAACGGCGATCCGCTTCTGCTCGGAATGCGCCCATAATCTTCTCGATGGCCATTCTGGTATTGGTCCGCGCCAACAGTCCCAGGACCGGGTTTTTGAATTCATAATCGATGAAACAATGCACCCGCGTCCTGGTCTCGTCGCGCGGATCAAATTGCCAGCGATTGCGCAAGTGGCGAAACGGTCCGCGTTTGAGCTTGACCTCGATGCGGCGCGCTGATGGATCTGCAGAAACATGGGTCGCGAAGGTTTCGTCAAATCCCTTGAAGTGAACCGATGCGGTGCCAAGACATGAGTATGGCCCCAGTGCATCGCCATCTTCTTGCGTGACTTCAACATTTCGTATCCAGCGAATGAATTCGGGATAGCGCCGAATGTCTCGCACCAATTCATAGAGATTGTCTGCGCTATGCGGGATGAGAACCTGTTCGGAAACTCTAGGCATTCGAGTCCAGCTGCGCCGCACGCGCAGCTCGCAAGCGCGCAAAGTCTTCACCGGCATGATAGCTCGACCGCGTCAAAGGCGACGCAGAGACCATCAGAAAGCCCTTCGACCGGGCGATTTCTTCATAGGCGGCGAATTCGTCCGGACTGACATAGCGATCAACGGCGGCGTGCTTTCGCGTCGGCTGCAAATATTGGCCGATGGTGAGGAAATCGATGCCTGCAGAGCGCATGTCATCCATCACCTGCATCACCTCTTCCTTGCTCTCGCCGAGACCAACCATGAGGCCGGACTTGGTGAATTGCGTTGGATCGCGGTCCTTAACTTTTTCTAGCAATCGCAAGGAATGGAAGTAACGCGCGCCCGGTCGGATAGTGAGATACAATCGCGGCACCGTTTCGAGATTGTGATTGAAGACATCCGGCTTGGCGTCGATGACTTTCTCTTCCCAACTGTCCTTACGGAGAAAATCGGGTGTCAGGATCTCGATTGTTGTTCCCGGCGAAGCGTCGCGGATAGCTTTGATCGTATGCACAAAGTGCATGGCGCCGCCATCTTCCAGGTCATCCCGGTCTACCGATGTGATAACGACGTGTTCCAAGCCCATTTCTGCGACCGCCTGCCCGACACGACGCGGTTCATCGGCATCCAAGGGCGCGGGTTTGCCGGTAATCACGTTGCAGAAGGAACAAGCCCGCGTGCAGGTATCGCCCATGATCATCATGGTTGCGTGTTTCTTGTCCCAACATTCACCGATGTTCGGACAGCCAGCTTCCTCGCATACGGTAATCAAACCTTTTGACTTCACGATTTCGCGCGTCTCGGCATAGCCTTTTGACGTCGGTGCTTTGACGCGAATCCAGTCCGGTTTGCGCAGGATCGGCGTATCCGGACGATTGCGTTTCTCCGGATGCCGATGCTGGGGCTTTTTGTCGATCAGTGTAGCCATGCGAGATAAATGGCGTGAAACGGCAATTTTCGCAAGCGTTAGAGCGGCATAGCGCCTATGCATCTTCCCAAGAATGACAGCAAAAATACTTGCACTGATCACTGACTGTGACACTTTGTTGCAAACAATTAATAGATCAGAGCATAGTGTCACGATGACGGAAACAACGATCCCCGCTCCGCTTCCCTGGCGCGCCAACCGCGCGAAAACAGATATTTTCTCAGCCGTCATCCGGTCAGCTAAAGAGTTTGGCAGCAAGACAGTGGCGATTGTCGATGGCGATGGCACGGAGGTCGACTACAAGACGATACTGCGGGGGTCATTCGCTCTCGGATCCGCGCTCGGCAAACAGTTTAAACGCGAAGAAACGGTTGGTATTATGCTGCCGACCGGCACAGGCGCTGTGATCGCGTTTTGCGCTGTGCTCGCCTCTGGTCGTTTGCCAGCCATGCTGAATTTCACCGCCGGATCGGCCAATATCAAATCAGCGATGAAAGCTGGCAAGATCACCAAAATCGTCACGGCGCACAAATTTGTCGAACTGGGCGGACTTGAGCCCCTCATCGCAGAATTGGCCGACGCCGCAGAATTCATTTACCTCGAAGACGTCCGTGAAGGCCTGGGTCTGATGGATAAAGTCGCGGGTGGTTTGGGACCGATCCTACCAAGCCTGTTTCACAGACGCCAAAATCACAAGAAACCCGGCGTTGTTCTGTTCACCTCCGGCACCGAAGGCGAGCCCAAAGGGGTCGTGCTGTCACATCACAACATCGTCGCCAATGTTGAGCAGGTCCGGTCGCATATCGGGCTGGATCCAGCCAAAGATAGTGTCTTCAATCCGCTGCCAACCTTCCATTGTTTCGGTCTGACAGTGGGCGCCATTCTGCCGCTCATCGCAGGGGTTCGCGCTATCTTTCACCCGAGCCCATTGCAACCGCGAGAAATTGCGGGACGTATCGAGGAAACCGGCGCCACGATCTTGCTCGCCACCGATACGTTTATCGGTCAATACACGCGCGTGGCCAAGGATGGCGCCATGGATTCCGTACGCTTGGCTGTTTGCGGCGCGGAACGCGTGCGCGACGAGACTCGCGCCTTTGTGCGCAAGAAATTCAACATCGAAATCCTTGAGGGCTATGGTGCGACAGAAGCGTCGCCCGTGGTTGCAGCAAACACGATGGAATTCAACAAAGCCGGCACCGTCGGCCGCCTGATGTCTGACATGGAATATGAACTGGTACCGGTCGAAGGCATTGAAGAAGGCGGCAAGCTGCGCATTCGCGGTCCGAACATCATGCTCGGCTATATGCGCTCATCAGCGCCTGGCGTCATCGAGCCACCGGTCGATGGTTGGCACGATACAGGCGATATTTGCATCATGGATGAGGATGATTGCATCCGCATCATGGGCCGGGTCAAACGGTTCGCAAAAATTGGCGGTGAAATGGTCTCTCTGGCTGTAGTTGAAAATTGCGCCAGCGCGATTTGGCCCGACGAGATGCACGCCGCGGCTGCCATTCCCGATCCGCGCAAGGGCGAACAAATCGTCTTGCTTTCAACGGCAAAAGATGCGGATCGCAGCGCGCTTCTGGCCTGGTGCCAGTCACATGGTGTGTCAGAGCTTTCGGTTCCGAGAAAGGTCTTTCACGTTGAAGAAGTGCCCGTTCTCGGTACAGGCAAAACCGATTATGGCGCAGTCGGTAAAATGGTTCAGGCCCTGACAGAACCGGCTTAAAAGACGGCCTGATAAGACCAACCATCAAAGCCCGGTTCGACCCCCGCCGGCAGGTCTCGTTTCAGGGTCGCATAATCCAGGTCGACATGTAGATTGGTCAACACGGCGCGCTTAGGCTTGAGCGCCTCGATCCATGCGAGCGTTTGATCCAGATGCGCATGAGATGGGTGCGGCGTGTAGCGCAAAGCATCCACGATCAAGAGGTCGAGGTTTAGCAACCGCGCCTTGGTCTCGTCTGGCCAGTCGTTCAGGTCGTTGCAATAGGCCAGATCGCCAATTCGAAATCCCAGAGACCTGATATAACCATGCTCCTGATCAAGCGGCAGCATTGGCAAGTCACCCCCCGGCCCCTGGATGGAAAATGACTGACCTGCCTCGATAAAGGGATGCAGCTTATAGATGGCGGGATAACCGCCCTCGCCATCAAACGCGTATTTGAACTTCGGGAAAAGCGTTCGGGAGGTTGCATCATCCATATAAGCATTGATCTGCTTACGATGCCGAATGGCCAGCGCACGGACATCATCGATGCCATGCGTTTGGTCTGCATGATCATGCGTGAATACAACCGCATCCAGTCGAGTCACTTCGGCGGCGAGTAATTGCTCACGCATATCCGGAGACGTATCGATCAGAACCGTGGTTTTGGATTCGGGCGTATCTGCCGACCAGGTTTCCACCAATGCCGAGCACCGTAAGCGTCGGTTCCTGGGTTCGCTTGGATCGCATGCGCCCCAGTCTCCGCCGACGCGCGGCACGCCGCCGGACGAACCGGTGCCAAGAAGGGTAAACTTGATCTCTCGTCTGCTCATGTCACACGCTGAAACAGGCGAAGGGCGTTGGCTTCACATGCGGCCCCAATTGCTTCTCGAGTTTGGCCATGCAGCTCCGCCAAAGCGTCTGCCACATAAGGCAGATAAGCGGGCTCATTGCGTCGCCCGCGATATGGCATTGGCGTCAAGTATGGACAATCGGTTTCCAAAATCACGCGATCCAGCGGCACATCTTTGATCACGGCGCGCACATCTTTCGCACTTTTGAACGAAAGGATGCCCGAGACCGAGACATATGCCCCGAGTGCCAGACCGCGCTGACACAAATCGGGCCCGCCCGTATAACAGTGCAACAGGATCGAAAATGCGCCTTTGGCGTATTCCTCTTCCAGGATATCGGCTGTCAGGTCATCGGCCTCGCGCGTGTGAACAATCAGTGGCAAACCGGTTTCTCGCGCAGCTGCAATATGCATTCGAAAACTGGCTTCTTGTTGGTCCTGCGGACTGTAACCGTAATGCAGATCCATTCCGGTTTCACCGATCGCAACGACTTTTGGATCTTGCGCGCGCAAGACCAGGTCTTGCGACTGCGTGTCTGGAAAATCCTTGGCGTGATGCGGGTGAGTGCCGACGCTACACCAAATATCTGCATTGCCATCAGCGATCGCTTTGACCCGCGGAAAACTATCCAGGCGCTCGCAGATGGCCAGCATCCGAGATACACCCGCGTCGCGCGCTCGGGTCAGCACCTCTTCCAGATCCTCGGCATAAGCTTCAGCGTGCAGGTTCACATGCGTATCAAACATGGCGTCAGGCGCTTACAGTCTTCACGCCATCTTGCAAGACCGAAAACAGTTTCGTCGCTGTCTGAAGCGGCGTGAGGTTTAGGCTGTTTGCGGTTGAACGGACTTCATGCATGGCCAGCCATGTCGCGCTCAACTCCGGGTCTGACTCTGCCTTTTCTGCAACCCAATGCATCAGAGTGTCGGTAAATGCCTGCAAGGACCCGTCGTCTACAAGCGTTGAGGTCAGCGCCGCGGACACCACGCCGCCGCTTGGCTTCCTGACATTCCGCAACAATGCGCGCGCGGTCTGAACAGCTTTCGCACCCGCGGTTTGCGACAGCTCGATGCCATAGCCGGGTCGCCCCGGCGCGAGGTCCCAGGCCAGGTCTGCATCGGCATCATTCGACGCCAATACGGACCGCGTATCCGCCTCATCGATGGGGTAGAAGCGCAAGACCTGGCACCGCGATCGTATAGTTGGCAGAATGGCTTGGGTTGAATGAGAGATCAGGATCAGGAGCGCATTATTTGGCGGCTCTTCCAGCGTCTTCAGCAAGGCGTTCATCCCGGACACGTTCATTTCATCCAGGGCATCAATGATCCCTATGCGCCACCCGGCAAGCGCAGGGCGTAAATGGAAAAACTGATTAAGGTCTCGAATCTGATCGACGGTGATGTCCTGGCGCAACTTGCCTTTATCGTTCAAACCGCGTTCGATCCATTTTAGATCCGGGTGTCCGCCGGACTGGATCAATTGCATGGTCTCGTTCTCAACGCCGGCATCCATTGCTTGCGCCCCGAGCATCAGACCGGCGACGCGACGCGCGAAGATCGACTTCCCGATCCCGGATGGCCCTTGGAAAATCCAGCCATGATGCAACCGTCCGGACGCCCGAGCGCGCAAAAAGCGCTCTGCTGGTGCCGCGTGTCCGATCAGGGGGAATGCCGCACTCACGGCACAGCCAATCGTGCATTTATGGCAGCCAGCGCCGCGGCCAGGACTTGCGGCGGCGATTGTAGCGCGTCCAGGACAACGCAACGATCTGGTTCTGCTTTGGCAATTGCCAGGAAGGCCGCCCGGATCTGCTCGTGAAAGGCAAGGTCTTTCGCCTCAAAAACATCTTGCGTACCGCGTAACTGACGCCGCTCGGCCAAAGCCGAGGGATCTGCATCCAGGATCAAAGTGAGATCCGGCCGAGTGTCGGCCACCACCGCGCGTTCAATCATGATCAGGATTTCAGACGAAACCCCATCAATACTCTGATATGCCCGCGTCGAATCTGCGAACCGATCACAGATCACCCACTCGCTCCGCGCGAGAGCCGGACGGATAAGTTTCTCCAAATGGTCTGAGCGCGCCGTATTCATCAGCAAGGCATGTGAGAGCGGTGACCAGGATTGCTCATCTGGCGGTGTTAGCGCGAGCGCGCGCACGTGTTCCGCCAGCGCCGTTCCGCCTGGTTCTCGCGTAGATTCCCAATTCCCCGCACGCGCCATTGTCGACAAACTATAACTTCCATAGACTGCATGGA
>JBCCDZ010000136.1:0-8204 GCA_039030525.1 Pseudomonadota bacterium
CGCATCGGCCATGGCAGTCTATATCGCCTGGGACCAAGGGCGGGTTATGCGCGCGCAGCAGCATGCGGGCGTATTCCCAGTGTTGCAGGTCGATGGCTATGTCACCAATCGCGACGACCTCACCGCCGTCGGAATCAAAATCGCCAATAGCGGTGTCGGCCCGGCCTTGATTGAATCGGCGGAATTCTTTGCCGGCGACGAAAAGATTCGGAGTTTTCGCAGCGATCTCATGACACTTCCAGATGGATTTGAAATGTCATGGTCGGCCATTGTCGGGCGCGCGCTTGCCCCGGGCGAAACCGTTACGCCCATCGATATGGTTTGGCCGCTCGGTGCCCTGACGACGCAGGACATTCAAAACATCAGTGCCGACGCACAATCCTGGCGCCTGGAAATTTGCTACTGCTCTGTGTTTGAGCGGTGTTGGATGACGCAGAAAATTGGCCGTTCGCGTGCCGTACCCGTCAAAACGTGCGAGCTCCAACAGGACGATCTGTTTGAACAGATCGGCCTCGATAATTTGCAATTCGAACTTGAATCCCTGCCAGACCAAGAGGCATCCGAATGAAATTCCCACTCTCATGGCTGAAAGACTATCTCGCCACGACGGCCTCGCTTGAGGAGTTGTTGGGCTATATGCTGAAAGCGGGCCTCGAAGTTGAAGAGGTCATCAACCCGGCTGAGGATTTGAAAGCCTTTACAGTCTGTAAGGTCAAAGCCGCGGAACCGCATCCGGATGCCGATAAGCTAAGGGTCTGCACCGTCGACACGGTCGACGGCGAGAAACAAATCGTTTGCGGCGCGCCTAATGCACGGACCGGCATGACGGCGATTTATGCCCCGCTCGGCGCTTATATTCCTGGTCTCGATTTTAGCCTCGACAAGAAGCCACGCAAAATTCGCGGCGTCGAAAGCCAGGGCATGATGTGCTCGACAAAAGAGCTGAATGCTGGCGAGGACCATGACGGCATTGCCGATCTCGACAGCGCCTTCAAGCTCGGCACGCCTGCAGCTGATGCCTTGGGACTAGATGACCCGGTCATCGATTTCGAAGTGACACCAAACCGCGCTGACTGGCTCGGTGTCAAAGGCATCGCGCGCGATCTCGCGGCTGCCGGCGCGGGCACATTTATTGACGACCCCGTGCGCAAGGTGAATGGGTCATATGACTGCCCGGTCGCAATCGAATTGGACAATCCGGAGGCCTGCCCGGTCTTTGCCGGCGCTTTGATACGTGGTGTTAAAGACGGCCCTTCGCCAGATTGGCTGCAAGCCCGCCTAACCGCGATTGGCATCACGCCGAAATCGCTTCTGGTCGACGTCACAAATTATGTTTCAATTGATCGCGCCCGCCCACTCCACGCTTATGATTCCGCGAAACTGAAAGGCCCGATCCGCGCGCGGCTCGGCAAGGATAGCGAGCATTGCAATGCGCTGGATGGTAAGACCTATCAGGTCAGCTCCGACATGTGCGTGATTGCCGACGAGAGCGGCGTGATCGGTCTTGGCGGTGTGATGGGCGGCGAGAGCACTGCTGTATCTGAGACGACAACGGACGTGTTCATCGAGAGCGCCTGGTTCGACCCATTGCGGACCGCCCGCACAGGGCGCACCACAGGGATCATCTCGGATGCCCGCTATCGTTTTGAACGCGGCGTCGACCCGCAATCCTGCGTCGAAGGCGTTCAGCTGGCTCTGCGCCTGATCACAGAATATGGCGGCGGCAGTGCTTCCAAGATCTCCGTTGCAGGTGAAGCGCCACGCAATGACGAGCCGGTTGAATTTTTCAAGCGTGATGTCGCCCGCCTAACCGGTCTCGATATCAAGCCAGCTGCCATGAAGAAGACGATTAAATCTTTGGGCTTCACGATTGAAGACACAGGTGAAACCTGGCTGTTAAAAGTACCGAGCTGGCGCTTCGATATCGAACAAAGCGCTGACCTGGTCGAGGAAATAGCGCGTCTGGAAGGCTTTGACGCTTTGCCGACAATGTCCCTGCCGCCCCTAAAAGGCGCCAAGCGCGTGGTCACCACGCCGATTCAGGACCGGGTCAGAACTGCGCGTCGAACACTCGCTTCACGCGGTTTTCTTGAGACCGTGACCTGGAGCTTCATGCCCAAGCCGTTCGCCGAACTCTTCGGTGGTGGCGCAGCAGATCTAACGGTCGCCAATCCGGTTGCCAGTGAGCTCAATCAGATGCGCCCCAGCATATTGGCCAATCTCGCCCTCGCGGTGCAGCGCGGCGCCGATCACGGCGAGCGCGATTTGCGCTTGTTCGAAGCTGGACCGATCTATCTTGGTGATGGACCGAAAGATCAACGCGCCGTGGTTTCTGCGCTGGTGCGCCCTGTTCAGGATCGCCATTGGAGCGGCGCAGACGGATATGACGCCTATGCTACGAAAGCTGATCTCGACGCTGTTCTGAACGCCATTGGCCAACCACCCGCGCGCTTTCAGGTCGGCGAGTCGAAACAGGCCCATTGGCACCCGGGTCAGTCCGCCAGCCTCAAGCTCGGCCCAAAAGTGACCGTAGCGCATTTCGGGGCACTGCATCCGCGCGTCTTGAAAGCCTTGAAAGTGGACGGACCGATTTATGCGTTCGAACTGAATTTGAACGCCCTGCCGCAAATGAAGGCCAAGACGACCAAAACCAAACCCGTGTTTGCTAAGGCCGATCTAACGCCGGTGCGCCGAGACTTCGCCTTCATCGTCGCGGAAGACACCGCCGCAGCAACGCTCACCAAAGCCGCACTGGGCGCTGACAAGTCGCTGATTTCTGCGGTCGACGTGTTCGATATCTATCAAGGTCAAGGCATTGACCCCGATCAGAAATCGATCGCAATCGAAGTGACATTACAGCCTCGCGGTGAAACACTGAAAGATCAGGACATTGACGCCGTGTCCCAGAAAATCATCGCCGCCGTCGCCAAAGCCACAGGCGCTGTGCTACGAGGGTAGCCGTACGAGCGGGGAAGAAAAAGCATGGTTTCGCAACACGTTGTGACAGGAGTGGGACTGCGCAAGAAGCTGTATACGGAATTAGAGCCGGATGCGCGTAGCTATTCCGGTCTTTCCAAGCTGAACAGTTTCATCTTCGCTCTGGTCTTGATCAGCTTCCTGGGGCTGGCGCTCGAAACTGAAGAAACGATAGGGCCTGCCTGGCGAGTCGGGATCGACTATCTCAATATCGCAATCGTCGCGATTTTCGCGATTGAATATGTCATCCGCGTCTGGGTGGCGGGCGAGGATCCAAGGTATAAAGGTCTCTCAGGCCGCCTCCGTTATATGGCTACGCCATATGCGATTGCGGATCTCGTCGCTTTCTTGCCAGAGCTTTTATGGATCTTGCTGACACCGGCCGGCGTCGGTGACGATGTTCTGATCATCTTGCGTGTCTTGAGGATTGCGCGATTGGTTAAACTCGCCCGATTTGTGCCTGCGTTTGATGTGCTCGGCGCGACGGTGGAGCGCGCGGGAACGCAGCTACTGACAACGCTCGCAATGGCGCTGGCCCTGGTCTACGTCTCGGCGGTCGCCTTGTATTTTGTTGAAGGTGTTGGCGGACAGCAACAAGAGAGTTTCGCCTCGATACCGCGCGCGCTTTGGTGGGCAATCGCGACGCTGACCACGGTTGGATATGGCGATGTTTATCCCGTCACGGGTCTCGGACGAATTTTCGCTTCGGTGATTGCGCTGGCAGGCATTGGCGTTGTTGCGCTGCCGGCTGGTGTCTTTGCCAGTGCCTTTTCAGACGAGTTGCGCGAACGCGAAATCAAGAGCCTCAAGGAGCGCGTCGAAGAAGTCGAAACCGAGAATGAAGAATTGGAAGCCGAAAACGTGGAATTAGAGGCGGAACTGGACTCAGAGGAAGACGGACCCGATGCCTGATCAGGACACCATTTTAAGCGCGTCCTTCGCGTCCTGAACCAGTTCCGGACGGCCAAGCCAATAGCCCTGAATATGATCCGCGCCGAGGACCGCAACGCGAGCTGCAAATTCCTGCGTTTCAATTCCTTCGACGCAGGAGGTCAGCCCAAGCTGTCTGGCGAGACGGATCGCCGCCAACAGGATGCGTTTGCTCTGCTCGCTTTTGTCAGACTTGCGGACAAAGGCCTGGTCGATTTTCAGTTTATCGAGTGGCAACGTGTCCAGCATTGACAGCGACGAATATCCGGTGCCGAAATCATCCAACGCGATTTCGATCCCTATATCGCGCGCCTGTTGCAAGATGGCGATGTTGCGATCAACATTCCGGAAAGCAACTTCTTCTGTGATCTCAATTGTGATCGATGTTGGACTGACCTGATGTCGATCCAGCACCCCGATCAGCATCTCGAGGAAGTCTGACGCGATCAGCTGTGCTGGTGAAACATTGATCGCCAGGCGCTGCGCGTCGAGTTGCAAATGCGCCAGCGCTTCATCCAGCGTGACCCAAAGCATCTCGTTCAGCAGACCGAGCTTTTCCGCAATCGGAATGAAGTCTTTCGGGCTCGGATCGCGTTCGAAGGCACTATTTGTCCAGCGCGCAAGCAGTTCATAAGCGACGATCTCACGGCTCTTGGCATCAGCAATTGGCTGGATCGCAGCCCTGATCTGACCGTCTTTGATGGCGGTTTTCAGCTCCAGCTCGAGTTGCGAATTGGCCAGCGCCGCACCGTCAATGCGGGGATTGAACACGGCCCAGCTGAGCCGCCCGCTCTTGGCGCGACGCATCGCTGTATCCGCTGACTTCAATAGCTCCGTGAGCGTTTGTTCGAGCGTATTGCATTCAGCATAGCCGATAGATGCGCCAATCGAGATCATGCCAACTTCGCCGCGTACGTCCGCAGTCGTTTTGGCGTGCAAATAGTCGATGAGATGATCGATCACTTGTCCATCTGCTTCGGACCGGAATAAAACGGCGAACTCGTCACCCCCTAGTCGCGCAGCAGCCGCAACCGCTGGTAATTCTTGGATCCGTTTGGCCACCGTCTGGAGGATCTTGTCGCCAACTGCGTGACCAAATTGATCGTTCAATGGCTTGAAATGATCAAGATCGATAAAAGCAATGCCAATGGTCGGAAGTTCCGCCCAATTGCGCCTCAGGGTTTCCATGAAAGCGCGCCTGTTCATTAAACCGGTCAGCCCATCCGTCGCGGCCAGTTCTTCTTTCTCGATGATCAATTCGCGTAGCCGTTTGTCAGACATCGCGCGCGCCCAGGCGACAATACCAAGCCCCATGAAAGAAAAGCCCGAGACGGCGGCCAGCATCAGACTGAAGCCCTGATGATCTGCTTGTGACCAAGCATCATCGAGCCGGATTGTGACGAACTGGCTGACATAAACGTATACGCATGCAGCTTGCACGGGCATTAAAGCAAACTGGATGCGGTAATCCAGAATCAAGACAATCAGCAGCGGGATGAAAAGGACAAGCGGCAAGTCAAACGGGACCGTTAGTCCATGTGTCGCTTCATAGAATGCACTGATCCAATAGACCGTGAACAAGGTCAGCAATCCGGCGAAGAGCACCGCCTTCACACGATAATTGCGATACGCACTCAAGGTAATCGATAACAGCACACAAACATAAATGGACACTTCCCAGAAAACCAGAGGCGTAAACTGGTCCGTAGCGGCAAACATGGCGACGACGAATGCAATGACGACCAGGCCCAGAAGACCTGTCCAGAATGCGAGCGAACGGAACCTTTCAGAAAGGTTGTGCTCCGTTTCTTTGCCGTATGCCGCAGCTTTTAACATGCCGCGACCATAGCGGATTGATCTAAAAATCTATTTTGGGTAGAATACAGAAATAATACCGCACAGGTAGTATTTCATTAAGATGGCTTGGCCTTGCTATTGAAGTGTTTTTTGCCTCAGAGCCCTGCGCATCAAGCGCTGGACTTAACTATAGTCTGCGATACGACTTAACAATCGACCACGAAATTCAAAGAAGCTCGCGCCGCGGATTTTGACGGTTTCACCGGCCCGCACCCCATTCGGCAAATCAACAGCGGCTTTGCCTTCAAACTCAATTTCGGCAGCGGCTTTGCCTTCTCCGACGACGATCGAGATCAGGCGCTGGCGGCGATAGGAAAAGGCATTCCCGGACAAACGCGCCACTTCGCCCATTTGCTCGCGCCCTTCCAGACGCATGGACTGACTGGCATTTGAAATATTTTCAAACACCACATCTTCGGTCACACAATCCAGCATGCCCTCAATGTCGCGATCATTATAGCTCTTGATATAACGATTGATGATATCTTCGTGCATGTCAGCCAACTCCTTGCCGCTGTGGCGAGTCCCCTAGCATTAATCGCATATAATCCACTATTTTCAAAAGATCGGTTAAGTTGCACTGCAACACAACCCATGACATAGGGGCGGACTGTTTATTTTGAAGGAGACGAGCAATGGCTTTGCGCGTGGCAGTTGTAGGAGCAACCGGTAATGTTGGACGGGAATTGTTCAACATTATGGATGAGCGCAACTTCCCGGCCGATAAGGTGCATGCTGTCGCGTCGCGCCGGTCGCTGGGGCGGAAATGCTCTTATGGCGACAAGACCGTGGTCTGCGAAGACCTGAACGAGTTTGATTTCAGCCAGGTCGACCTGGTCCTGATGTCCGCGGGCGGCTCCGTGTCCAAGGAATGGTCGCCCAAGATTGCTGCAGCAGGTGCGATTGTTGTCGACAATTCAAGTGCCTGGCGGATGGATCCTGATGTGCCGCTTGTGGTGCCGGAAGTGAACGGTGAAGCCGTGCTTGGCTATGGCGCGAAGAATATCATCGCCAACCCGAACTGTTCGACAGCACAATTGGTGGTCGCCCTTAAGCCATTGCATCAAGCAGCCGGTATCAAACGTGTCGTCGTCTCGACCTATCAGTCGGCCTCTGGCGCCGGCAAAGCCGGCATGGATGAGCTCTGGACACAGACCAAGGGCATGTTCGTCAATGACGCGCCTACGCCTGACGTCTTTTCGAAGCAGATCGCCTTCAATGTCATCCCTCAAATCGACGTGCCGATGGAAGACGGCTCGTTCAAAGAGGAATGGAAAATGCGCATGGAAACCAAGAAGATCATCGATGAGTCGATCGAGTTGGTGGCCACATGCGTCCGCGTACCGGTCTTCGTCGGCCATTCTGAATCGGTGAATGTCGAGCTTGAAGACCCGCTCACGGTCGAACAGGCCCGCGAGCTGTTCAGAAATGCAGATGGCGTTCAGCTGATCGATAATATCGAAGATGATCAGTTCATGACGCCGGTGGATTGTGTCGGCGAGTGGGCCAGCTATGTCAGCCGCGTGCGCAAGGATCCAACCGTCGAGAATGGGATCATTTTCTGGAACGTATCCGACAATTTGCGCAAAGGCGCCGCCTTGAACGCTGTTCAGATCGGGGAAGAACTGATCAAGCGCGGCGTATTAAAGCCTGAACTCGAAATCGCTTAAGCGGCCATGCCGCGTCTTTTATTTGTCTGTCTCGGCAATATTTGTCGCTCACCCGCCGCTGACGGCATTGCCCGCAGTCTCGCCGCGCAACGCGGCCTTGACTGGCGCATAGACAGCGCGGGAACCGGCGGATGGCATGTCGGCGATCCGCCTGACGCGCGGATGGTCGCCGCTGCCGCGGGCCGCGGCATTGATCTCTCGCCATTGCGTGCGCGCCAAGCGGAGGCGGACGACTTTTTGCGGTTTGACCATATCTTCGCCATGGATGAGAACAACCTCGCCGATCTCGAACAAATTCGACCACCGGACGCGCAAGCGAGCCTGAACCTGTTTCTACCGCACGATAATGTGCCGGATCCCTATTATGGTGGTCCTGACGGGTTTGAGCGTGTCCTCGATCTGGTCTCAAACCGCATGGAAACTCTGTTCGAAACGCTTGCAAAAGCGTGATGCAAAAACCGCCCTTGGCTCAGCTTTTTCCTCTTGCGCCGCCCCCTGTTTTGCGGTTTATGGCGGCTTCGGTCGCAGGATAGCGGCTGAATTACCCATCGGATGCGGGCGTAGCTCAGGGGTAGAGCACAACCTTGCCAAGGTTGGGGTCGAGAGTTCGAATCTCTTCGCCCGCTCCAAAATAATTCAACTCATTCCGCTGGCGCCTCGATGCGCCTATTCGGCGAAGGTCAGCACTTGATGCGTGCGCGCGGCGTCCTGCGCCAATAGGCCCATTCGTACGGCTTTGCGGCCGTCTTCAAGCGAAACCTCTGGCGCGCC
>JBCCDZ010000137.1:0-8200 GCA_039030525.1 Pseudomonadota bacterium
AGCGTCGCACCCTTCCAATTCTCCAAGGAGATTGAGTACATCGCCCGAATGATTCCGTGCATCAGACCCCATTTGATAACCATGAGCTGCACTTGCAGATCATAGGCTTCGGGATCGGTCCGAGCGAGCGCTTCATTCGCTTCCAATTCTGCCCAAAGCGACGGAAACATGATGACAAAGAAGGGTACAGTGATGATGAGCGTGTCGATCAGAAACGCGAAAATACGGCTACCGAAAACCGGCTTGTCGCCGACTAGGGCGCTTTGACCCGACCCGGAGTTTCCAACATAGGCAGGATCAGTACGGCCGCGTTCCTTTTCCAGAAACGCCATCGCTTCCGATGAAAGCGCGTTTTGGGCGCTCTGCTTTTGGCGTGGTTTGGCTGCGAATCCCCCCGGTTTGCGCTTACCAAAGCCGCCATTGGCGGGCTTTTTGCCGAATGTTGTCATCCTGTTCGTCCCCAATTTTGAGAGATATGCACTAGAACAAAGAGGTTAAAATAGACGCGAGAAGCGCTTCAAATTTCATCCAAATTTAGCAACAAAAAAAGGACGGTCCCTGCGAAGACCGTCCCTTCAGGAGGAAAGAGTAGGCGATTGATGGAGAGTTTCGCTTGCGACGAAGAAGGTCGCCCACCCTTTTCTCACTTAACCGCGTCTGGATAACACCTGTCCGTGACTCTGGTCACGTAAGCCATTAAATTTGGGTCGTTTTTTATAAAATTGGCCAGGGGTTTCTCGACAGGCGTGCAAATTGAGGCGCGCAGCATGGGCACAACCGAATAATCGGCGGCGCTCGGCGCACTGCCAAACAGGAAGTCCTGATCGCCCAAAACCTCGCGAATAGCGATGATATCGCGGCGCACGCGATCGAACCGTTCTTCAGGTGAGTGACGTCCGATGCCTTGCCCGTGCAGAGATTGTAAGGCCTGTTTTCGGATGAAGCTGGTAATCACGCCGCGAAACACTGCGGGTATGTCCTTGAAAAAGGTCTCTCTGATATGAACCCAATTGTCATCCTCCCCCCAGCGATCCGCCACGATGGCGAAATAGACATGTTCTTCAACCATCCGGATCACCGCCCGCGATATGGCGCGGTCGCGATCTGACAGGCCCTCATCGAAATCAATATCGGCTGCCGCTTCGATGTGGGCGCGGATTTGCTCGCTATCAGCGATGACCTCGCCGTCGGCCTCAATTATCGGCAACTTCCCTTTCGGCGCTTTGCGCGGGTCGGGGGTTTCAATCACCTCGTAAGGCAGGTTCGAAGCAGCCAACATGCAAAGCACCTTCATGCAAAAGGGGCTCGCAGTGGGTTCACCAAAGGCAGCGGGATAAAGCGTAATCTTGATCATGGCGGGAGGTCCTTGCTGTTGACACTCCGCTAGCACGCTGCTCCTGTCACTTTATGTCAGCAGCGTGGGTTAAAGTACGGCATGGCTAAAAGCGACCGCCTTCTGCAACTCATGCAATGCTTGCGAACCATGTCGCCACCCGTGAAAGCGCAGGCCTTGAGTCTGGAGCTCGGCGTGTCCCTCCGTACCATTTATCGCGATATCGATTCGCTGCGCCGCTCTGGCGCTTTGATCGATGGCGAGGCCGGATACGGTTATACGCTGCAAGAGGATCCGGCTTTGCCGCCAATGATGTTCAGCCGCGATGAAATGGAAGCGCTGGTCCTGGGATTGCGCGAAGTGGTGCAAGTGGCTGACCCGGTGCTTGCCAATGCCGCGGACAACGCGCTCGCGAAACTGAAAGCCTCATTGCCTGAACGGATGCGCGCGGAGTTCGAGCACGCCGTTCTTTATGCCAAACGCTTCCATTGCCGACCTGAAATCTCCATCGACATTGAAGCCCTGCGCCACGCGACCCGTACTGAACAGGTGATTGAACTTGATTATTCTGATGCCGAGGACAATCGCACCCTGCGCACGGTACAACCGCTCGCCATTGTCTTTTTCGATCGCTCTTTGGTTGTTATGGCCTGGTGCGAACTGCGTGACGACTATCGTTCATTCAGAATAGATCGCATCAATCAAATGACCATTACGGACCGATCTTTCCGACCAAGACGCGTGGCTATGCTGCGGGAATATCTCGATCGTCTTGAACAATCCCATCCAGGTGATTGACCACCAGGCGGTTGAGCGAAAAAGTTCACATCAATTGCGCGCGACGGTCTCTTGCTTTTGCAACTTTCCCTGCGTAACGAATGGCCATGAGCAAAGTCTATGAAAGCGCGGCCGCTGCGCTCGATGGGGTCCTTTTCGACAGTATGGCAATTGCCGCTGGCGGATTTGGCCTTTGCGGTATTCCAGAACTCTCGATACAGGCCATTCGCGACGCCGGGACGAAGGATCTGACCATCTATTCCAACAATGCCGGCGTGGATGATTTCGGCCTTGGCCTGTTGCTGCAAACCAAGCAGATCAGCAAGATGTGCTCGTCCTATGTGGGTGAGAATGATCTGTTCATGCAACAATATCTCTCCGGCGAACTGGAGCTGGAATTCAATCCCCAGGGCACGCTGGCGGAGCGGATGCGCGCCGGCGGCGCAGGTATTCCTGGCTTTTACACAAAGACGGGCGTCGGCACGGTTATCGCCGAAGGCAAGGAGGTGAAATCCTTCAACGGTGAGGATTACATCATGGAGGAAGGCATCTTTGCCGACCTCGCCATTGTCAAAGCCTGGAAAGCAGACACAACCGGAAATGCAATTTTCCGCAAGACTGCGCGCAATTTCAACCAGCCTGCAGCGACCTGCGGCAAGGTCTGTGTCATGGAAGTTGAAGAGATTGTTCAGCCAGGTGAGCTAGATCCGGACGCTATTCATATTCCCGGGATTTATGTGCATCGCCTGGTGCAAGGGACGTTCGAGAAGCGGATTGAACAACGCACTGTGCGGGAGAAAGCCTGATGCCCTGGGATAGAAACCAAATGGCGGCCCGCGCCGCGCAAGAGCTGGAAGACGGCATGTATGTCAATCTTGGTATTGGCATTCCGACTCTGGTCGCGAACCATATTCCTGATGGCATGACGGTCACGCTGCAATCAGAGAATGGCATGCTCGGCATGGGTCCATTTCCTTATGACGGCGAAGAGGACGCTGACCTGATTAATGCGGGAAAGCAAACCATTACCGAACTGCCGCACACGGCCTATTTCGACAGCGCCACAAGCTTTGGCATGATCCGAGGCGGCAAGATCGCCATGGCCATTCTCGGCGCCATGGAAGTGGCTGAGAATGGCGACCTCGCGAATTGGATGATCCCCGGCAAACTGGTCAAGGGCATGGGCGGCGCGATGGATCTGGTCGCGGGTGTTGGCCGCGTTGTGGTCATCACCGATCACAATAATAAGCGCGGCGATGCAAAGCTTCTGACAGAATGCACCTTGCCATTGACGGGCAAGGGCGTGGTCGACCGGATCATCACCGATCTTGGTGTCTTCGATGTCGTCGAGGACGGCTTGAAAACCGTTGAACTGGCGCCGGATGTGACAGCCGAAATGGTGGCCGAGCGGACAGAAGCTGCTCTGGTCGGATGAAAGAGTTCGGTCCGAGCACTTTTGGCGACTTGAACGCAGATGAGTATGACGCCCTGCATAATCCCGGCACGACAGATGACTGTGTCAATCTGATTGCCGACCTGGCAGGCCATGGTGATGTTCTTGAGCTCGCGATTGGAACCGGGCGCGTTGCTTTACCGCTGGTGCAGCAAGGTCTCAAAATCTCTGGCTTCGACGCGTCGCCACAAATGCTCGACATCCTGAAACACAAGCCGGGTGGCTCTGACATTCCGGCCTGGCTGGCGGATATGGCCAGCTTCGACCTCGAACAAGAATTCGATTTTGCCTTCCTGGTCTTCAACACATTGTACAATTTGACCACGCAGGACGAACAGGTGCGGTGCTTCCAGCAAGTCGCGAAACATTTGCGGCCAGGTGGAAAATTCCTCGTTGAGGCGTTTATGCCGAACCGTGAGACATTCGAAAACAATCAAGCGGTACGCACCAAACATGTCGACTATGACAAGGTCTGGCTCGAGGCTGTGCAACACGATCCGGTCGCACAAACACTGAACTATCAACGTATCCGCATCTCACAAAACGGTACGGAGCTGAAACCTCTGCCTATGCGTTATGTCTGGCCAGCGGAGCTGGACTTGATGGCGCGCCTCGCGGGTCTGTCGTCTGTGGCGCATTGGGGCGGCTGGCATAAACAGCCGCTCAATCGCGATAGTGCATTTTATGTCGCCCTGTATGAGCGGGATCCGTCATAAATCGCTGCTGCGCTTTTCCCCAACGGCACGGATTGATCCAGACTTCTGACAAACTATGCCTTTCGGCAACGCCGTGAGGAGCCTTGGAATGTCAAATAAAGCCCTGCCCGTCCTGGTTGGTGTCGGCCAAGCTGTTAGTCATTGGGATGGCACACAATCTCCGTCAGAGGCGCCCTCGCCGCACTCGCTGAATGTCGAAGCCACGCAGGCGGCGCTAACAGATGCCGGAATTGATGCCAGCGAGATCGATATCATCCTGCTCGCCCGCACCAATGATGATTGCTATCCCAAACCACGTCGTCCGCACGGCGCTAATCTGAATTACCCAGGCACACTGGCCGATGAGATTGGCGCGACGCCAAAAGAGCTGGTCTACAATATTTCTGGCGGGCAGAGCGCACAGCAATCGGTCAATGAAGCCGCTGCACGTATTCATGCCGGCGAAGCGGACTGCATTCTATTAGCAGGATCTGAAGCGACCAAAGCGTCGCGTGCAGCTGAACGCAATGGCATCGACATTGACTGGTCTGGCGCCAGTGATCAGCCCGTCATCGATCGCGGCGTCGGGTTTGATGTCATCAATCAGACCGAGATTGCACACGGATTGTATCGTCCACCATGGCTATACGCTCTGGTCGAAAACGCGATGGCGGCGGAAGCCGGACAAACGCGGACGCAACGCCGGGCTGAAATGTCAAAGCTCTGGGCCAAGTTCGCCGCAGTGGCCAAGGACAATCCATATAGCCAATTCCAACCGAATTTCGACGCCGATTTCCTGGCGACACCCAGCAAGGCCAATTACCCGTTCGCTGATCCGTTTCTGAAATGGCATATGGCGCAAGATGCGGTAAATCAGGGGGCGGCGCTGATCCTGGTGAGCGATGCAAAAGCTGACGCGCTCGGCATATCGCAGGATAAACGCGTCTATTTGCATGGTGCCGGCGAAGCCGCAGAACCTGCCTTCACCGAGCGACCCGGCTTCACCAAATCCTGGGCGATGGACGTTGCGCTTGATCGCGCTCTTGGCCAGGCCGACAAAAGCGCCGCGGAAATGGATATCTTCGATCTTTATTCCTGCTTCCCATGCGCGGTCTACAGCTCGACCGCTGCACTCGGGATCGATCCCTATACTGACCCGCGATCACTCACCGTAACCGGCGGCTTGCCCTTCTCCGGCGGTCCTGGAAACAACTATTCCATGCACGCCATTGCCGCGATGGCAGACCGTTTGCGCGCGCAGCCTGGCGCGTTTGGATTGGTGCTGGCCAATGGCGGCTGGTTAAGCAAGGAAGCTGTTGGTGTGTGGTCAACCGAAAAGCCTGGCGGTTTCACGCCCGTCGAACAGATGGCAAAGCGCAGCGATGACGTGCTTGTCGAGATTGAAGACGCGCCGGGCAAGGGCGTGCTGGAAACCTTCACGGTTTCGCACGGCCGAAACGGACCAGACCTCGGCATTATTCTGGCACGAACCAAAGACGGAAAACGGTTCATCGCGCACGCAAAACCTGACGCGATGCCACGTCTGCTGGAAGAAGAAAGCCCTATCGGATTGAGCGTTCAAACCGAGACCATTGATGGGCGAAACCTCTTCTCTTTTGCCTGACGGGTCAGCGCGCATCACGACCTATTCGTATTTTCATAGCGGGTAGGACTGGCAACGGGTCAATATTGCCGCTAGAGCATCGCCATGACAGCGCTAGACACAACTGCCCCGACCCTGACTGAAGCGAAAGAAACGTTACGGCTCTATGCAGACCGGATAAACGTCGATCCAAGAACCAATTCGGTTTTCGCTTATGCCCAAGACTTGTTTCGGGCCTTGGAAGCCGGACAGATCAAACTTTCAGATCTCGACGCGACCGCACAGTCAGTATTCGCAGACTTGACTCTGGCGCGGGCCGACCGCTTTCGACGCCAGCATGTCGAAAGCACTGACGTGACGACGCGCTTGAATGCTCTGGCGCAGAAGGGATGGGACGCTTTCCGAACCGCCATGGAATCCGCAGCAGGCGGCGTTGTGTTCACCGCTCATCCGACTTTTGCGCTCTCACGCGATGCAAGAATGGCGTTTGCATCGCACGTTACAGACATGTCGGAGGCCAGCGCCAGTAATTTACGCAAAGCCGTATCACAAGACGGTCGCGCCTGGTCTCAGTCGATTTCGCTTTTGGGTGAGCATGACGAGGCGCAGGACACAATCTCTCATGCGCAAACCGCCCTTGCCAAATATGCCGATCTTGTCATTGCCACAGCGCGCCGGTCTTTCCCGGACAAATGGCGCGACTTGAAACCGAGCGTACCGACACTGGCGTCCTGGGTGGGGTATGATCTTGATGGGCGCACGGATATTCACTGGTCACAATCCTTCGCGCTGCGCCTGAAAGAAAAAGCGGTTCAGCTCAGCCGGTATGTTGCGGACCTTCAGACCCTGATCGAACAAGCAGATGGCGCGACCAAGGCCGCTCTTGTCGCGCTCAGCAACAGTTTGGATGCGGCAGCCACGCTAACCGAGGCAGAAGCCGAGATTTTCAGCGAGGACCTGACACAGCCCGACACCCTGGTTCACGCTGCCAATCAACTCACGTCGGAGCAAGGCGATCGCCTGACACAAGCCCAACCGATCATCGACCAACTGCGCGAGCTTGCTTTGCATGAAGCCGATGACGTGCTGGCACAGCGGATTCTCGGGCTTGCCACGAAAATAGATGCTTTGAAGCTGGGCACGGCGCGGATCCATCTACGCCTGAACGCAGAACAGATCCGCACCGTGATCAGCCGCGACCTGGGTCTCGAAACCGAGAATCGAGATTTCGGACGGAGTGCTCTGAAGAAACTGTCTGAACTGGCCTCTGTGAAAACACCACATCCAGTCAACTTTGCGGACCTGTTCCTGGAACAGTCTACGGCGCGGCGCCAATTCATGATGTGCGCCCAATTGCTCAAGCACATTGATGCGGATTCAACCATTCGGTTCCTGATTGCGGAAAGCGAAAACCCGGCAACCGTGATGGGCGCGCTGTACCTTGCCCGGCAATATGGCGTCGATCATCAACTCGATATCTCGCCTTTATTCGAGACACCAGAGGCTCTGGAAACAGGCGGTCGGTTCATCGAACAATTACTCGAAGAACCGGAATACATGGCTTATCTGAAAACGCGCGGATACCTGTCCGTCCAGCTCGGCTTCTCAGATGCTGGCCGCTTTATCGGCCAGGTCTCAGCCGACATGGCGATCGAGCGCATTCACAATCTGATCAGCCGCGCCGTCGCTAAAGCCGATGCCGGTCTGTCGCTCTTGATCTTTAACACACACGGCGAGTCGATGGGGCGTGGGGCCTGGCCGGGCAGTTTTGACCAGCGATTTGATCATCTGCTCAGCCACTGGACCCGCCAGCAATCGCGGGATCGCGGTGTGCCCTTGCGCCATGAGGTGAGCTTCCAGGGCGGTGATGGCTATCCGCATTTTGCCAATGAGACACTGGCGACGGCGACATATAATGCGTTTGCAGATCATTTATTGTCCGAACCGAATGATACAAGTCAGGATCCTTTCTATCAGCGCACCGATCTCGTCTGGGACTTCTACCGCGCCTTGCGCCGCTGGCACGAGCGCCTGTTCGCCAATCCGGATTATGGCCATTTGCTGAATGATTTTGCAACCAACTTCCTGGTCAAAGCCGGCTCGCGGCAGCGTCGGCGCAGTTCCGGCCCAGCCGGCCCTCGGTCGCTGCGCGCGATTTCGCATAATGCGACGCTGCAGCAGCTCGGCGTGCCGGTTAACAGCGCTGCCGGGATTGGCTCAGCGCTCCGCCGTGAGCGGGATCAGGTCAATGATCTGATCAAAGAATCGCCCCGTATGCGCGGACTGATGAAGCTTGCGTCAATGGCACGGTCAGCGACCAGCGTGCCTGTCTTGCGCGC
>JBCCDZ010000138.1:0-8182 GCA_039030525.1 Pseudomonadota bacterium
CTATCCTTGGAGATGCGTTTCAGGCTCTCCGTTAGAGGCGAGGCAGGCAGGGTCGCTATAGCGTCCTTGGGGCCCATCATCGGGCTGGTGATTAAGACGGCGCGTTCGCTGTCTTCGTCTGGCACTTCATCAGACAAGCTTAGGGGCCGGTGCTGTGCGCTGAACGCATCAACAGCAATGCCGCGCGCTTCCAGAAGTCGTTTGAATCGCAACGCCGCAAACTCAGCCGGATCATCAATGGCAAGACCAAAGCTGAGCGTCGGCGAACCGGCTGGGACCGTGCCATAGACACGCACCAGATCGGCGCCTGGATAGCGCTCGATCCGCAAAGCTCGGTCCGTGTTCGCAGGACTGGTCGTGACCTCATTGGCGATGGTGTAATAAGCGTCACCTGCCTGCCAAGAGGCCGTGACCGCGTCACCGGTTTCGGCCCCGGGCACAACATCTATCCAGGCGAGATTATCATTCACGCTGAGCGCCGAGACGGCCGTGCCATAATAGTATTGCAAGTCCTCAATGCTCCAGCCGACGCCCCAGCGTTCGAACGGAAACAAACGATCATCGCCGACCACGCGCGCGACTGTGGTCAGTCCGGTCGCGGCCACCGCATCTGCCAAATCCGCGAGACAATGGACTTCGCAGTCCGGCGTATCCGTCAGCATGGCATCGCCGCCACCGCGCAAGATGAGATCTGGAGGGGCCTGTTCATCGGCAGGGCGTAGGAAAACCTGGGTGCCAGGATTGTGCTGCGGCTCTGACAGCTGACTGAGATGATGATAGCTTGCCATCGTCGTCACGATCTTCGTGTTGGATGCGGGCGTGAAACGATCGTCTGCGCGCATAGCCAGCAACTCTGTACCGTCAAGGTCCGCTACGACCAGCCCCCAGCGTATTCCATTTTGCTCTGGATTGAACAGCGCGGTTTCAACATCCTGGTGCACGGCGGACTGGCAAGCCGTCAGCCCTATGATGAGCCAGCTGCTTAAAAGGGGGATGCGAAGACGCTGCATGAGAATTCTCCAAGCCGACAATGGATCTTAGGTTGGATGACAACTTCCGTCACGTCATCTGCAATCATGAATTTGCCGAAACTGTTGCGCCTGCTTAGGATTGCAGCAAGGGAGAGGCTTATACGAATGTTGGGGAACGTCTTTAAGGCGCTGCTGGGGCTGTCCGGCTGTGCGTGTATCGGATTTGGCGCATGGCTCTGGTTGGACGAGACCGTTCTTGCGATAGCGACAGATTCGCGTCAGCCAGTCAGTCTCGTTCTGCTCGGGACAGGTATCGCTTTGATATTGGCGGCGATCTGGGCGCGCGCGCGGTCGCTACTTGGCTTGATCCTGGTGGCGAGCGGAACAGCGCTGGTAAGTTGGGCAATTTTGTATGGTGACCTCAATGTCTGGCAATTGATCCCGCTTTGGATTGCCGCCTTTTTTGGGACCTTCGCCACGCTGGTTTACCTGATAGCGGCCTGCCGCGGGAAGGACGCGTTCTAGTTGGCGTCAACAATCTCGACCCGCTGCGCACGCTCGCCAAAGGCTTCAAACAGGAATTCCTCCGTCCCCGTGAGCCAGGCTTGACCGCCAAGTTCGATCAATTCGTCAAACAAGGCGGCGCGCCGATCGCGATCGAGATGTGCAGCGGCTTCATCCAGCAGGATAAGCGGGCTCGGCCCATCGCCATCCAGATTTAGCGCTCTGGCGCTGGCCAGGATTAATCCAATCAGCAAGGCTTTCTGCTGCCCTGTCGAAGCATCGCCTGCTGCGGCGCCTGTTGGACGATGGATAACGGTCAGATCCGTGCGGTGTGGACCAGATAGCGTGCGCCCTGCGGCCTGGTCACGATAGCGGCCTTTTGACAGCTCTTCCGCAATCAGATCCTGGACATCAAAGAGGCCCGCTCCGTCGCCTGCCGCTTGTTCCGCTGCGCCTTCAAGCGCCAGGTCGCCTTTCGGGAAAAAACCTTCCGGCCGTGCATCAATCGCGTCCTGTAGCGCCACTAGAATACGGGCGCGATTGCTCGCGATCATCGCGCCAGCTTCGGCCATACGCCCTTCAATCGCATCCGCCCAGGCGGGATCGACGCGGCCGCGTTCCAGCAAGGCATTGCGCTCGCGCATGGCTTTCTCATAGCGATTAGAGACGCTGCCATGGCTGGGAATATGTGCCATTACCTGGCGATCGAAAAAGCGTCGGCGCTCGCTGGCCCCGCCGCGGAATACGCTATCCATGGTGGGCGTCAGCCAGACGATGCGGATCAAGTCCGCCAGATCCGTCGCGGTTGCAGGGGCGCCATCCAGTCGGACCAGGCGCTTATGGCCATTGCCGCTTGAGTCCAGACCGACACCCAATTTGCGATCGTCGTCCAAGGTTGCGGAGATGGTCCAACCGGCGGTCGCACCATGGCGGGTCATGTCCGGCAAGGCAGCTGCGCGCAAACCCCGTCCTGGTCCGAGCTGGCTGATCGCTTCCAGCACATTCGTTTTGCCCGCACCATTGGCTCCAAAGAGACAGACGGGCCGGGCGTCAAGCTGCAGGTCTAGAGTCGCATGACTGCGAAAATCGGTGAGGCGGAGGCGGGTAAGGGCAGTCACTAAACCCGCAAAGGCATCAGCACATATTGTGCGCTTTCATCACCTGGATCGAGCACCAGCGCCGGCGAGGCCGGGTCATTGAACAGGAAGCGCGCATCCTCGGCTTCAATCTGTGCGGCGACATCGAGCAGGTATTTCGCGTTGAAACCAATGTCCATTTCATCGGCCTGATAGTCGCATTCAATCTCTTCATGGCCTTGGCCGGTCTCGGCACTGTTCACGGCCAGCGTTAAACGACCTTCAGCGAGGGATAGTTTGACCGAGCGGGAGCGCTCCGCTGAAACCGTTGCGACGCGGTCGACCGCCGCTTCGAAGAGCTTGTTATCGATGATCATGGCTTTCGCATTCCCTTTCGGGATCACGCGTGCATAGTCCGGGAAAGAGCCATCGATGAGTTTCGATGTCAGCTGGGCCCGGCCCGATCTGAACACCACTTTCGTGTCGGAGACAGAGACCGAAACATCACCATCTTCATTGTCGATCAAGCGGCGGACTTCTCCGACGGCCTTGCGTGGAACAATAACGCCTTCCAGTGTTTCAGCGCCGCTTGGCGCGTCGACTTCAGACAAAGCCAGGCGGTGTCCATCGGTGGCGACGGTGCGTAGCTTTTTGCCGGCATCTGTATCTGCCGTGTGAAGATAGACGCCGTTCAGGTAATAGCGCGTCTCCTCGGTTGAAATCGCAAACCGGGTCTTGTCGATCAGGCGGCGCAGATCTGCGGCCTCCATCTCGAATTCCGCAGCATCTTCGTCTGGCACCATGGTCTGGAAATCGCCGGCTGGCAGCGTCGGCAATGAGAATTTTGAACGACCTGAATTGATCGCAAGTTGGCGGTTCTCGCTATTCAGCTCAAGCTCGATATCGGCGCCGGCAGGTAGTTTGCGGACCACGTCAAACAGCGTGCCCGCTGGCGCTGTGACGGCGCCATCAGCATCAATTTTGGCGTCGGAATGATCCACCGCTTCGATATCAAGATCAGTCGCCGTAAAGCGGACAGCACCGTCCTTGGCTTCGATCAGGATATTGGACAGAATGGGTATGGTGTTGCGACGTTCTACGACGTTCTGGACATGTCCCAGCGCATTCAAAAGTGCGCCGCGTTCGATCGTCAATTTCATCTCATCATCCCTTTGCCGGTCATCCGGTCTGGCCCAGTCTTTTGCGTCATCTCATCGAATCAGCCCGCTCCTTTTCGGGAGCGGGCCGCTAAAGTCACGAATTTCCGGTGAAATGCAAGCCTTTGTCAGACTTGCGCTGTGGATCAGACCTGGTCGTGTCCGGCGAGACGGTCAAACACCGCGTTCTTCACCCGATCGATTTCATCGCTCATATCGCGATCGCCTTTGTCCAAAGCCTTCTTGATCTTGCGATAGGCGTGCAGGACCGTGGTGTGATCCTTCTTTTTGTACGCGGTCGCAATTTGCGGGAAGGATTTGTCGGTCATCACACGCGACAGGTACATTGCGACCTGGCGAGGATGACAGATGGTCCGCACCTTGCTGGCGCTTTCAATATCAGTCTTGGAAATCCGATACAGGTCCATACAGGTCCGCTTGATATCGTCCAGAGATGGCGTGCGCGGTTCACCAGCAATCCGGCGAATAACGGTTTCCAGCATCTCCGGCGTCGGCGCCAATTCGCCATATCCGGTTTCCAATTGCAGACTCCAAAGAACACCGCACAATTCCCGCCCGGCGCCGCGGACAGTCGCTACAATCCGGTCTATCATGGCATCCGACAGGACAAAGTTCGGCGTGTCCTTGGCAATGAGATCGACATGTCGGCGAATAATCGCCTTGCGCATTTCATTGTCGGGCATTGCCACTTCAACAGAGGCAGCGCCTTTAATCTCGCCGACCAATTCCTTGGACAGACCCACCATATCTCCAGGCGCAGCATCGGCCGTGATAATCACATGACCGCCCATGGACGTGACTGACCGCAAGGCGCCAAAGAAGGCCTTATCGGTTTTAGCCTTGCCCGCGATCCAGTGCAGATCGTCGATCATTAGCAGGTCATTCTTCTTCACATAGTCCTGCAGCGCGCTGGTATCACCCGCCCGCGCATCCGTGACGAAGCGCGTCATGAATTCTTCCGCCGAAATGTAGACCAGGCGGCGTTTGTCATTGCGCAATGCAGCGTCGGCCTCAATCGCTTTCAGGATATGTGTCTTTCCTGTGCCAGGCTGGCCATAGATCACGATCACGCCCGCCGGGATGGGCGCGCCGCTGGCAACACGTTTGCCAAGGCCAACCGCCCGTGCATTCGAAGGGCCCGCCACCAGAGTGGCGAACGTCATTGTGTGGTCGAGCTCGAGCGCGGCATAATCCGGCTCGTCCTCATCCGTTGTTTGGTCAATCAGCGCAGCTTCACTCAGCCACGGATCGCCGACCATTTCGCGCACGTCTGCAGGTACGCGATTCCACAGCTCAAACTTCAATCGACGCTTTTTCGGGTCACGTTTCTGCCAGGCTTGTTGCAGCGGGCGAGAAAAATCAGTTGTGACACGATCCAACGTCAATTGGTCTGGTGCGGCGATGACGATCGATTTATCGATCTCGGCGACAAAACGGATCGCTGTCAGCCATTGTTGTGAGTTATCAGGTTTTGCGTCGGCTTCCACCGCGCCGATAGATTCCGCCCATAGCGATTTTGCGCCCAGCTGTTCACCAGCTTTTGCATTGTCGGAGGAAGCGTTCTGCCCATCAACCCCATACGTCAGCCCCATAAGATGCACCTTTCTTATTCTTGCGTTTCTTCATCTTGGCGACCAACGGAAAGCACACACGACCTCTGCTTGTTGAGCCTGGGAGGCTCACCCCAAAATTACGCTGTACACAGAGGACATTCCGTCGATGTATATAGTTAACCAGAGACGGATTTTGGTTGCAACTGAAGAAACATTATCTTGCTCGTGATTGCCCTGGTTGACTCGGCCAAAGCCCTTGAAGAATCACGCAAAAATAAACTCAAAAAGTTGCACTTGACAGGTTTGAACCTATAGCGCTGACAGCGTATTCAAGCTTTGTTCTGTCAACGTTAAAAATGCGCTTTCTCTGTGGAATTTCACACAATGAGAAACTGAGTTGTTTTTGCCACTTTGGGACAAGAAAAGCCCGCATGGCAGGACCAGCGGGCTATGCAATTTTGTCAGTGTTCGGACAGGTTGCTGTCGCTTAGCTCATCGCCTTAACGCGCGCAGACAGTCGAGAAACTTTGCGGGCAGATGTGTTTTTGTGGATCACACCATTGCCGGCAGCGCGCATGATTTCCGGTTGCGCGGCTTTCAACGCTTCAGCTGCAGCGGGCTTGTCGCCGGCTTCAATCGCTTCTTCGACTTTGCGAACAAATGTGCGCATGCGCGAGCGGCGATTCTTATTAACTTCGGTGCGGGTCGCAATCTTGCGCACCATCTTTTTGGCTGATCTCGTATTCGCCATCAAAAACTCCTTTGGTCGCCCTATCTGGCGAAGAGGGGGTAAGTACAGAACCCACCCGCCTGCGTCAACCGTTGCATGCGCCTGGAAGTGAAGAATCTACTGACTCTTTCTGAAGCCCGAATTTCGCCTTGCAGCTACTGATTCTTGAAGTGGGCCTGTCGTTTTTCGACAAAGGCTTCCATGCCTTCTTTCTGATCCTCGGTCGCGAACAGAGAATGGAACAGGCGACGTTCAAACATCACACCCTGGCTGAGCGGGGTTTCATACGCAGCATTGACCATTTCCTTGGTCAGCATTGCGGCCGCGCGCGGCATTGAGGCAATCTTCTTGGCCACGGCCTTGGCCTCGTCGACCAGGTCATCGACCGGCACAATGCGTGAGACCAGACCGCAGCGTTCTGCTTCTTCAGCATCCATCATTCGGCCGGTCAGACACATTTCCATCGACTTCGACTTGCCGGCAAAGCGGGTCAGGCGCTGCGTGCCGCCGGCGCCAGGTGAGACGCCGATTGTGATTTCCGGCTGCCCGAACTTGGCTTTCTCACCCGCCAGGATGAAGTCGCACATCATGGCAAGCTCGCAGCCGCCGCCTAAAGCATACCCATTCACCGCTGCTACCAAGGGTTTGCGCGTGCGGGCCGCGCGCTCCCAATTGCGGGTGATGAAGTCTTTATAATAGGCGTCCATGTAAGACTGGTCGCGCATCTCTTTAATATCGGCGCCCGCTGCGAAGGCTTTCTTCGAGCCTGTAATCACGATGCAGCCAATGTCCGGATCATCGTCAAAGCGATCCAGTGCGGCCGTCAATTCATCCATCAACTGATTGTTGAAGGCATTCATCGCATCCGGACGGTTCAATGTGATGACCGCAACAGCACCATCCACCTCGGTTAAGAGTGTTTCATAAGCCATGGAGTTCCCAGCTATCCTTGTCTTGCCTCGATTTTAGCTGACTGATGCAGCCTCTCCCATCGATGAATCTGTAGGATATATTGGGACAGGCGTCGATAGCGATCCTCATGTCTTGTCTTTAAGTTTATAGATCAAATCGAGTGCTTCACGCGGCGTCAAACTGTCCGGATCGATGTTTTCGAGCAGACCTATCGCCGGATGCTCGACAACCTCTGGTTCCGTCTCGTCGTCTTGCACGCTGGCCGCGAATAGCGGAAGCGTCTCGACCGCATCTGGCGCGGTTTCGAGCTTTTTCAAAACCTGCTCGGCCCGTTTGACCGCACGTGCCGGTAATCCCGCCAAACGCGCCACTTGGACGCCATAGGACCGGTCAGCTGGTCCCGACTGAACATCATGCAGGAAGACCAGCTCGTGCTTCCACTCTTTTGCCCGAAGCGACAGATTGGTGGCGGACGGCAAATCATCGGCCAATCCGGTCAGTTCATGATAGTGGGTGGCGAACAAGGCCCGGCATTTATTGGTATTGTGCAAATGTTCGACCGCCGCCCAAGCGATGGCTAGGCCGTCATAGGTCGAGGTGCCGCGTCCGACCTCATCCAGAATGACAAAGGATTGCGGTGTGGCCTGGGTCAAAATGGCGGCGGTCTCGACCATTTCGACCATGAAGGTCGACCGTCCCCGGGAAAGATCATCGCTGGCCCCAACGCGTGAGAAAATGCGATCCGCCAAACCTAGAGTGAGCTGGCGCGCCGGGACATAGAGCCCCGCTTGCGCGAGGATCACGGCAAGACAGGTTTGCCGAAGATAGGTCGACTTACCCGCCATGTTCGGGACGGTCACCAAAGCCAGGCGCGGCGCGGTCTCACCTCTCGAATCGAGACGGGTATCATTGGCGGTGAAGCCGTCGCCCTGTTTGCGCAAGGCGGCCTCGACCACAGGATGGCGTAGCCCTTCAGCTTCGAATACGGGGGCGTCGGACAGGGTCGGCCGCACAGCGCCCACTTCGCTGGCCCATTCCGCGCCAGCCGTCGCTGTATCCAGCTCAGCCAGCGCGCATAAGCCGCCTGACTTAGCAGCGCAGACAAGGATTCCACGCGCTCGCAGAATGCCTCGAATATAGCCAGCTCCCGGCCTTTCGAAATGTCATCAGCCCGCGAGATCTTGCCAGCCAGTTCGGAAAGTTCCGACGTCGAGAAACGCACATTCGAGGCCAGGGTCTGCCGATGGATAAAGGTCTC
>JBCCDZ010000139.1:0-8096 GCA_039030525.1 Pseudomonadota bacterium
TGAATCGCATCTGCTTGTTCGCTAAGCACCTGAATTTGCCGAATCAGTGCGTCCTGACGGTGCTGAACATAGGTCAAATAGCCATTGGCGACGCTGATTTGGTCGAAACCGTCCGTGCGAGCATCCAGCGTCGCGACCTCAGCTGCAAGGTCTGCCAGTTTTTGCTCCAAGCCCCGCTTCTCGTTGAGAAGTTCGGCCAGGCGCCGCTCTTGATTTTTTTGCTTAATATTCAAAAGCCTAGGGATATTGGGGTCGAGTTTACTCATCACGCGGTCTCAAATGTTGCCGCACCCGGTCGACATATTGGATCGCCGCAGCGACAGCTGCAAAGTGCTCTTGTTTAATCTCGTCATCGATCTCGACGAGGCGATAGAGTGACCGCGCGGTTGGCGGATCACGATAGATTGGAACATGATTGGCCTGCGCCACTTCGCGGATCTTGGCGGCGAGATGATCGACACCTTTGGCGACACAGATCGGCGCCTTGTCGCCATCGGGGTCCCATTTCAGTGCGACGGCATAGTGTTCTGGGTTAACCAAGATCACTGTGGCGGTCTCAACACCCTTGAGCATGTCGCCGCGTGTGATTTGCGTTCCGCGCTCGCGGCGTTGCTGCTTGAGCTGCGGATCACCTTCGCTTTGTTTCATCTCCTTTTTGACGTCTTCACGCGTCATTTTCAGGCGTTGCGCGTGCAGATGTCGCTGCAGCGGCACATCCAGAAGCGCCAGCACGATCTGGAAGGCGGCGAAGTACATGATCAATTTGAGAATCTGTGTCAGCGTAAAATCCGCCAGCTGACCACGCCCCATGGCGCTACCAGCGTAATATTCATTGGCAAAGAAAACCATGAAATAGGCCGCGATCAGACCCGCGAAAATCATCTTCGCGGCGTCCTTGAGAAAGTCCAACAGACCTTTCGCACCATACTTGTTCTTGATGTTCTCAACCGGATTGATCTTTTTCATCTCCGGCTTGAGCTTCTTGGTCGAGAAAGCGATGCCTTGCTGGACGATCAGAACAAGAATGACGGACCCCGCCAGAACGGCGAATAAGGGCGCCAGCGCCAACATCAAATCCGTCAGGACTTTACTCGTCTGCGATCCCTGATCGTTGAAGATATCTGCCGCGTAGCGATCGGCATGATAGAACATGCTGGTGAAGCTATCGCTCATGGCTTTGGAACTGATCGTCGTGAAAACCAGAATGGCGAGCCCGATGCCGATAATCAGGCCAGCGGCATTGGCCTCTTTGGATATCGGAACATCGCCATCCTCTCGCGCCTGTCGCAGGCGCTCATCAGTGGCTTCAAATTCCTTTTCGCCGGACTGGTCCTGTTCTTCAGCCATGCCCTATAACCACACGATCAGGCGCATGATCTGGTCCTGCCAGACGGTCAGCATGGCGCCGATAGAGACCGCGAGCAGGAACAGACCTGCCCCGACCAGGAATGGCGCCCCGACGAAGGCGACCATCATTTGCGGCATCGCTTTATTGATGAAGCCAAGACAGACATTGTAGAGCAGGTTCATCGCCACGAAGGGCCAGGCCAACAGAATGGCAAACGCGAACGCGGCATAGATGCTATCAAACAGGAATGCCTGCGCGACCCAGGAATTTGCGCCGACCGGGATCGTCTCATACAGCCCGATCCAGCTCGAAATCACCTCGACATGAAAGTTCATCGAGAACAGAAGCGCCGCGCCGGCCATCGAAAGCAGGTTGGCCGTCGCGGTTTGGGATTCATTTTCCAGCGCCACGCCGAGCGGCTGCGCCAAACCAATCCCTTGCGCGATGACACTGCCGGCAATGTTCAGGGTCCAGATCACGACGCGCAAGCCGATACCAAGGAACAAGCTCAACAGCAGTTCGGTAATCACGACGACACCGAGATCGGTAAGGCTGTCCGGCAAAACATAATTGGTGATGCCGAGCCCTGAAATCGCCGCCGACAGTCCTAACAAGACATAGACCCGCACTTGTGCAGGAATCATCTGCTCGCCAATCCCCGGCAGCAGCGCAATCACGAAGGACAAGCGCGCCACTGTGAGGACGAACTGCGCAACCCAGTAAGACAGATCCGGGCCTAACAGATCTAGGAACGGCATCATACAATGCCTACGATTTGCGGTTTGCTGCTGGAGCGGATTTCTTCATAAGCGAGGACCGCGTTACGAATGCCTTTGCTGGCCAACACGGTTTGCAGGAAGCGACGGCGTTTTGAGGAGGTTGCGACTGATGCGACGACGCCCTTTTGCGCGGTCTCGTTGAGTTTCTCCTGAATGCCAGTCAACAGCTCACTGAACAATTCCGGCGGCAGGGCAATATCCGTCGCGCCGGCTTCAGACTTGATTTCGTGCTCAGCGAATTTCTGTTCCCAGCTGGTCGACAATTGCACCAAAGGCAGGCGACCATCATCATCCTGCAACTTGTTGAGGATCTGGAATGACAGACGCTGGCGCACCAGCTCGATCATCTGGGTTTGATTGGCGCCTTGTCCTTTGGCTTCGCCGACTGTTTCCAGGATCAGGAAGATATTGCGGATCGACACGCGCTCTTCGAGCAGCGCACGCAAAACGGCCAGTAGAATTTCGGGCGGAACCTTGGTTGGGATATACTCATCCAGAAGGCGCTTATTGCTGGCCCCGCGCTCTTCGTCCGAGACCGTCGTCAGGGCATCCAGCGTCTGGATCATTACCATGCGGGTAAAGATCAGCGAGAAGTTCGCCTGGATCAATTCCAGCATATGCGTGGCAAGGACCTCAATCGGTTCGATCACGGGCGCGCCCGACGCAACGAGCTCTTGCTTTTTGGTGGTCGGCAGCCAGCGGGCGGCCGCCTTGTAGACCGGCTCCTTGACGCGTTCACCTTGCAGGTGCGGTAGCTGGTCTTCCTCGATTAATGCCAGCAATGAGCCAGGACGTAGCAAGCCATTGTCTACCGGCACGCCCTGAATTTTGAGCTGGTAGGTGTTGCGCTCAAGGGTTGGATTATCCGTCATCCGAATAGACGGCAGCACAAAGCCATATTCTTCTGCGATATAGCGCCGGATTTTCTCGATGCGGGACTCGATTCCTGCCTCGCCCTGTAGCACCGTTGCCACAAGATCCGGCGCGACCTCGAGATGAATTTCGTCGCTGTGGATTGAATCAGCGATCTGATTGACGTTAGCAGTGGGTTGTTCCTCCGGGGTGTCTGGTTTCGCTTGCAGCTCCTGCTGTTGCTTGCGCAGGAGGTAAGCGGTCACCCCGAAACCGAGCGACGCCATCATGAATGGCAGGAATGGCAGACCCGGGAAAAGCGCGAAGACCGCGAGCAGACCGGCAACGATCATCAAGGACGTGGCATTGCCGCCCAGCTGCTTGCCGAGCGCTTCATCAATCGCGCCATCATCCTTGCCTTTCGACAAAAGCAACGCGGCAGAGACCGACACGATGACGGCAGGAATTTGCGAGACCAGTCCGTCGCCAACCGTCAGAATGGAATAATTGGCCAGCGCCTCGTTCAGGGTCAGGCCATGCGCCGCGAGACCAAAGCCGATGCCGGCAAGCAGATTGAGCGCGGTGATCAACAGGCCGGCAATGGCATCGCCTTTGACAAATTTGGACGCGCCGTCGAGCGAGCCGAGAAAGGCTGCTTCTTCTTGTTCTTTCGCGCGTCGCTGCTTGGCTTCTTCGTGACTGATCGCGCCGACAGCAAGATCGGAATCGATCGCAAGCTGTTTGCCTGGCATGGCATCCAATGCGAAGCGCGCGCCGACTTCCGCCATCCGGCCCGCGCCTTTGGTAATGACCATGAAATTGACAATGATTAAGACGCCAAACACGACCAGGCCGACAAACAGATTGCCGCCCATGATGAACATGGCGAAACCTTCGATGACACCGCCAGCTGCGCTGGTGCCGGTATGGCCTTCTGAAATGATCAGCTTGGTCGACGAGACATTCAAAGCCAGACGCAGGATCAGAGATGCGAGAAGCACGCTCGGAAAGGATGAGAAGTCCAGCGGCTTCTCAATAAAGATAGAGGTCGTGAAAATCAGGATCGCAAACGCGAATGAGGCTGTCAGGCCAAGGTCCAGCACCCAGGCAGGCACGGGCAGAACCATGACCAGAATAACCAGCATTAGCCCAATCGCGAGCAGCGCGGTGGGCTTGGACAGGTCGAGCAATTTGGTTTCGGTCATGCGCGCCTCATCCCGAAATCATCGGCAGAATGAAATTGTTGAACAGATCGAGACAGACGCGGGTCATGTAACCTACGGTCAGAAAGAAGACCGCAACCACAGCGACAATCTTCGGGACAAAAGTCAGGGTCATCTCCTGCACAGACGTCAGCGCCTGCACCAGACCAATAACAAAGCCGAGCACCAGAGAGACGCCCAGGATGGGCAGGCCCATCATGACGCCCGCCCATAATGAGGCGCGCAAGACTTCGAAGATTTCAGATTCGCCCATTGTCCCCGGCTCCGTTCTAGACCGGCATTCGCAAGAGTTCCTGATAGGCCTCAACAACCTTGTCGCGGATCGTGACGGCCGTATCGAGCACCATTTCAGCATTTGCCAGGGCTTCGACCATGGCATGCGGGTCAGCCCCTGTAACGGCGGTATCGATAGCCGCTTGCTCAGCCTGTTGGACCGCTTGCTTAAACTCAGAAACCCCTTTTGCGACGGGGTTTTCATCCTGGGCCGGTTTGGCCGGTGTTGATGCGGGGGTGGTGATCTTCGCTGGATTGATCGAGTTATACGCCCCAAACCCGAAATTGGTCACGATGAGCCTCCTTAACGACGCAGCACGTCAAGCAGAGAAGAGTACATACTCCGCGCTTGTTGGAATGAATTGAGATTGGCCTCATAGGTCCGATTGGCTTCGCGCAAGTCGGCCATTTCGGTCACCAGAGACACATTGGACAGCGTGATATAGCCCTCTGCATCCGCCATCGGATGCGATGGATTAAACTCCTGCTCGCCCGGCGTTTGATCCAAGGATGTCCGCAAGGCGCCGAATGAGACATCGGAATTGATGCGCGGATCGGTCAGCAGGATCTTGCGCTGATAGCCTGGCGTATCGACGTTCGAGACATTCTCGGCTGTAACAGTGATGCGCTGCGAATTCGTGCGCATACCCGAGACGGCCTGCATCATGGAAAACTCAAAGGGATTGGTCATTCTGCCCCCTAATTCCTATGCCCGAGCGCGAGCTTCATCATGTCCAACGATTTGGTGTAGACCGTCATCGCCATCTGATGCTTGCCGACCGCTTCCGCCGATTTGAAGATTTCTTGCTCTATGCTCACGGAATTGCCGTTCGGCGACGAGGCGGAGAGGCTGAAACTGTGCTCAAACGGTTGATCAAAATCGATCTTCTCAACTGTCGGGCCGGTCCGCTGCATGAAGTCGGAAAAGGATTCGAGCTCGACGGCCTTGTAGCCTGGCTCGTTCGCGCGCGAGAGGTTCTCGGCGCTGACGCGCTGCGTCTCGGCCGCATGACGCGCCATCGCTCCGTAGATCTGAAACAGAGACATGTCCGAAAGCATGCGCCAATCCCCTAAGGTTAATGTTTCAACAATTTTTGCGACTATAAGTTGAAGAAATGATTAATGATTACCCTAGGTTTAATTAACTATTCGGGGCAAAATCATCGCTTTCTCACCAGACGCTTAACAAAGGCGCAAACGCAATTCAGCCGCGCGCTCGATCTCCGAGCCGCGGCTGAATCAAAGTCAGGTCTAAGCCGCCAGTGCGGCAGGCTCTTCCTCGCCTAAGAGTTGGCTTTCCAGTTTGATGATCCGTTTGAGATAGCACAGCGCGGAATAATACGAGCCGCGGCGGATCAGTTCCTGAAGCACAGGGATCATGTCGCGATCTGCAGGCGCAAACGCATTGGCAAGATCATCGCACGCCTGCTCAAGCGCAGGCAGCGTTTCTTCTGGTTCAAGGTCACGGGTGATCAGTAATTGAACCGTGTAATAGACGCGCTTCACGGGCGTGGTCACCTCACTCGGTTGCAGCGCATCGCGGCTGCGCAGCACCATGACATCTGGCCCTGGCACGCGAATGCCGCCGGGTTTGTCGCCATTTTCCAAGACGGTGCCGTTAATATAGAACCGCTCTTGCGGTGCGAGTTTGAGCATTAATCCGGACATTCCTAGTCCCTCCTAGTTCACACTAACGATTAATCTACGGGTGATGTTGAACGCGCAGAGACCGCGCGTTCAACGGCTGAAACTTACTGGAACAGAGCCAGCAGGGATTGCGGCGAGGCATTGGCAATAGACAGGGCCTGCGTGCCAAGCTGTTGCTGAACCTGCAGCGCCTGCAGTCGGGCGGACGCAGCTTCTAGGTCGGCGTCGACTAGTGTTCCGATCCCGGATGTCAGAGCGTCTGACAATTGGGTCACGAATTCCGATTGAGATTCAATCCGTCCCTGATCCGAACCAAACGCCGCCGCGGCAGAGATAGAGTTGCCGAGCAAGGTTTCGATATTCTCGAGCGCGGCCGCAGCATTCGCGTCGGTCGTGACATCAATCTGATCAAGACCAAACAGACCGCCCGAAGCTGATCCTTCGCCATCATTGCCGACAATGGTCAGCGCTTGCCCGCCAGTGGCATCGTCGACGGCCAGGTTCCAGACCTCAGTGTCACTATCGAACTGAACTTGCGCCATGACACCATCAATGCGCGCCGAGTCGATGGCCGTTTTCAAACCGCGGGCGATATCGGCGACGGTTTCATCCTTGCCCGCGACATAAGTGAAGCTGTCAGCGCCGAGGGTGACGCGGAAGCCGCGTCCTTCATCGATGGCAGCGGTGTTAGAGAATGACACGCTGGTCGCGCGTTGCGCCAGGTCTTGCGTGCCATTCACATCTGTCGCGGCTGTGCCGTCATTGGTTTCGGCAACAAAACTGGCTGGCGTTGCTGATGTCGCCGACGCCGTGATTCCAGCGAATGAGTTTTCATTGCGCAGGATCAGTTTGTCTGGCGTGCCTGTATCAACCGTAAGGCCTTCAATGCCCAGCGCGTTGATTTGAGATGCGAAGCCAGCCTGAATCTCAGCCGTGGTCGCGTCGGCATCTGAAGTATAGGATAGCTGCGTGCCGTTCACAGTGAATGAGTAGGACGCACTATTATCAGCCGTGATATCGAACTGAAGCGCTTTACCCGCCGTGGCATCCGTGGTGCCGCTATTGGTGGCACCGCCATCGACCGTGGCGTAAGCCGCAGAATCTGCATTATTGATCGCCGTCCCAAACGTACCGGCTTCGGTCGTTAGATCCTGACGGTTCACGTTGATGTTCGAGGTCGCCACCGTGCCGTCGGCCTGACGATCAAGTGACGCCAGGAAAGTAACATCATCAGTGCCCTTGACCAGGTTGACGCCGTTAAACTGCGCCGCGTTGACGGTTGTGCTGATCTGATCGCGCTTGGCGTCAATATCCGCCTGGATCCGCGCCCGGTCATCGGCGTTCAAATCATCTTGAGCCGAAACGATCAGCTCTTTCATTTCCTGGATCAGAGAGGTGGCCGACTCCGCCGCGTTGCGCGCGACCCCAACCGTTGCTGAGCCCTTATTCAGCGAGTCACTGATCTGTTTAAAGCTTTCAACGTCTGTCGACATGACCGTTGAAATCGCCCAGAGCGCCGCGTTGTCACGGGCATTGGCAACCGATTTACCGGTCGAAATTTCCGCCTGTACAGAGGCGAGATCCTTATTGATGCTGCGCAGGGTTTCCAGCGCCACCATCGCACTCGTGTTGGTAAGAAGTGTATTATTCATGGTTGCATATCCTATGCTAGTAGAGCCCGGTCCTGAGCTTTCGCTGCGATGTTAGATCCACGCCTTTTCTGAGTTGATGAGAGTTGGTTTGAGTTTGACCGCGCGGACGGCGCGTTGCGCCAGTATTGCCGCCAGGTGATTCGAGAAATTAGCGATTGATTCGGAATTGAGCTGCGGCGTCATTGCCGCGAACAGGTCCGTCACTGGCCTTGCGTGGGCACGGGATTCCCCCGCCACTACAGGCCATCTGGCACTATCTCTCCAAATGAGACAAAGCCAAGAACGCATCTACAAATCCCCTATGGTTAACCATTTCGCAAAA
>JBCCDZ010000140.1:0-8069 GCA_039030525.1 Pseudomonadota bacterium
ATTCCCATTCACAAATTGCGCGTCTTGGCGAAGGTCTGGCGACGACCGGGCGAATGTCAGATGCCTCCGTTGAGCGCGCCATGGATGCACTCCGAAAAATCTCGAAAAAGCTGAAAGCCAAGAAAGTCGGACATGTCCGATGCATAGCCACCGAGGCCTGTCGCCGCGCCGAAAACGGCCCAGCTTTCATTCAGCGCGTGCGAGAAGAAACCGGCCTCACGTTCAAAATTATCGGACCGGAAGAAGAAGCCCGGCTCGCGCTGATTGGCTGTCACAACCTGATTGAGCCAGATACCGATCGGGTTCTGGTCATTGATATTGGCGGCGGCTCGACAGAGCTGTCTTATGTCGATGCGCGCCCAGCGCATGAGGGCGGATTGAAAGGTCTGTTGAGTAAGCCCCCCATTCTGGCCTGGCGCAGCCTGCCTGTCGGGGTCGTGACTCTGACCGAGGCGTTTGCTCATTTGCCAGAAGAAGAGGCGTATCCGCAGATGCTGGCGCATGTCATGGCGCAAATCGATAAGTGGAAACGGGCCCCCGAGATTCGCGAGACGTTCGCCAAAGGCAAGGCGCACGTCATTGGCACATCTGGAACCGTCACTTGCCTCACCGGCGTTACGCTCGGATTGACCAAGTATCGCCGCGACAAAGTCGACGGCGCCTGGATGACGCGTGATGCGATGATGGGCACGGTGCACAAATTGCGCGAAGCGGGCATGGCGGAAATGCACAAGTTTCCGACGATCGGGACGGATCGGGCCGGTCTTATGCTGGCCGGCTGCGCGATTGTCGAAGGCATGTGGTCGCTAGCGCCGCGCGGAGACATGCGGATCGCTGATCGCGGCCTGCGGGAAGGATTGCTTTTGTCGATGATGCAAGGCCCTAAACGAAAAAGTCGTCGCCGTCGTCGCCCCAAAGACGCTCAAAAATCAGCCTCTGAAGGAGCATCGGCATGAGCGATGATGGCAAACGCCGCTGGAAAGGGCCAACGGGCAACAAAAAGACATCCGGACGCCGCGCGGGTGAGCGCAAAGTCATCGCCTATCGCGCCAAATCTGAGAGCTCAAAAAAGTGGATCGAAAGACAGCTTTCCGATCCATATGTTCAAAAAGCCCAAATGGAGGGCTATCGCGCCCGCGCCGCGTACAAATTGCTCGAACTGGACGCGCAGATGAAATTGCTGCGATCCGGCATGCGCGTCGTCGATCTTGGCTGTGCGCCGGGCGGATGGTTGCAAGTCTGCGTACGCAAAGGTGTGAGCGAAGTCGTCGGCATTGACTTGCTACCGGTTGAACCGGTGCCTGGAGCGCTCATCGTGCAGGGCGATGTTAACGTGCCGGAAGACGTCGCCGAGATGATGAGCGGACTAAGCGGTGCACCGGACCTTGTTCTGTCCGATATGGCAGCCAACACGACGGGACACAAACAAACCGATTCCCTGCGCACCGCAGCGCTGGCTGATATGGGTCTTGAGTTTGCAATCACGCATTTGCGACCGGGCGGAGCGTTCTGTTCCAAAGTGTTTCAAGGCGGTGCGACGCAGGACATGATGGCGCGTCTGAAACAGCACTTCACAACGGTCAAACATACCAAGCCGCCCGCCAGTCGTGCAGGTTCGCCCGAGCTGTTTGTCGTGGCGAAAGGGTTTCGCGGCAATTGACTGAGTCTGGCCGAGAAGATGACCGAGACTTCCCGGAGGTTCGAACCGGTGCCCGTACGGCTCTGATTGTGACGATTGGCCTGGCGGCGATCTATGGTCTGCTCTTCTCTCTCTTGGGCAGCTCAAACCGGACGAGCGAGCTCGACCTGGTCGCCAGCCTTGGGCTCGGCGGAACATTGCTTTTGCTCAGCTATATTGATCTGCGCACCGGCTTGTTGCTGGATATTCTGACCTGGCCCTTGGTTGCCGTTGGTCTCGGCTATGCGGCTCATAATGAGAGTTTGGCTTCGGCTTTGGCAGGCGCTGCGACTGGGTATGTCCTGATCGCTGGGCTGGCGCTGATCTGGCGAAGGCTTCGAGGCTATGAAGGAATTGGATTGGGCGATGCCAAATTACTGGCAGCTGGCGGCGCCTGGGTCGGCATTTATCACTTGCCCATGGTGCTGTTGATCGCATCGGGAATCGGATTGCTGGTCGCGTTAACCGTGTCACAAAAATCACGGTCGGATGAAGAACATGTCGCAATCGTTTTCGGGCCATGCCTCGCCTTAGGCGTCTGGATCGCCTGGTGTGCGCCGCTACTTTTCTTCGGATAATCTTCCGAGGGCGGATTAAGCGCCTCCTCGGATGTCTCAGATAGTACCATAGAATCTCCAGAAATCGGGCAATTTAGCGGCGCGACACAAATGTCCTGATACGGAAGAAAAGTGATTAATTTCAGTTAACTAATGCGTCAGTTCTGTGACTGACTCTGTCATATAACCGTAGTTTCAGTGCAAAAAAAACGTCACTCCAATTGAATACTCCCGCCCTGAATCAGACGGAGTGATTCCTTCGCCTGAGTTCGATGACGCAACTGTATTCGGGGAATACAATATGAAACTTCGTATCACTGTAAGCGCGTTGGCGCTTGGATTGCTGGCGGCTTGTTCGCAAGGCAGCAACATTGCTTCGCCTGGCGCCACCACGCCGACAACACCGCCGACAACAGGCGGCGGCACAGGTGGCGGCACGGGTGGTGGCTCGACCGCGTCCTGCGCAACTGGCTTCACCCAGGATGCAGCACAAACTGGCGGATTGACCACGTGCGTCGTTTCCGGTGCAATTCTTTCCGACCTGACCCTGCCATTCGTTGACGGCACAGCTTATCGCCTCGATGGTCGTGTTGACGTCGGCCAGGATGTTGGCGGCGACGGAACAGGCGGCGACCCAGCTGTCCTGACCATCGAGCCTGGCGTAACCGTGTTCGGCAATAGCGGGGACGACTATCTGGTCGTAAACCGTGGCTCTCAACTGATCGCTGATGGTTCAGCAGCAGCCCCGATCATTATGACCAGTGACGAAGACCTCGACCGTCAGAATGATGGCGATGCTTCAAATGATGATGGCGGCAATGCAACCGGTGAATGGGGCGGATTGGTGATCCTCGGCCGCGCCCCGATCAATGATTGTAATACCACCGTGGCACCACAATCTGTTGGCTGTGAGAATCGTATCGAAGGCGTTGAGCCTGTCGCTCTGTTCGGCGGCGCGACACCCGGTGATGATAGCGGTGTGCTTGATTACTTGCAGGTTCGCTTCGCGGGTAACCCGCTGGCATCCGGCGACGAGTTGAATGGCATTTCATTCGGTGGCGTCGGCGATGCCACGCAAGTGAATTTTGTTCAGGTCCACAATAATTCAGACGATGGCGTCGAGTTTTTCGGTGGCACGGTCAACGTGAAATATCTGGTGCTGACCGGCAATGATGATGATTCCGTCGACACAGATACCGGCTATCAGGGCAACATTCAGTATGCCGTGATCCGTCAACGCGAAACCAGCGGCGACAATTTGTTCGAAGCCTCTTCAACCACCGGCCCAGGTGTGCCTTTGGCAGAGCGTTCGAACTATAATATTTCGAATTTCACCGCGATCGGTTTCGAGCGCGGTAATGGCCTTCGTCTTAATGAAGGGACCGTTGGTCAGTACATGAACGGCATCGTGGTCGATGAGGCGGAATGCTTCCGCTGGCAAGATGCAGGTAATGACACCGCGACGTTCGAAGCGGCAGAAGATCCGAGCTTCAACTCAGTCCTGTTCGATTGTTCGCCTCTGTCAGCCGCGAATTCCACGGCCAATGGTACAACGGTTGCGCCTCTGGCGCTGGCCGCGGATGCCAATAATAGCGAGCAGCCAAATTCGCTCGCTGGCGTGCTTCCCGGCTCAAACGAATCTGGCGTGACCGCATTCGATGCGTCGACCGTCGATGCGTTCTTTGATGCGACTGATTACATTGGCGCGTTTGATCCAGATGATACCGAGACCAGTAACTGGGCCGCAGGATGGACCTTCGCCTTGTTCCCGGACGCGTCATGCCCAACCGGTACGACCGATTCAGGTGTGGATATTAGTGGGCAGAATGTTTGTCAGGTCAGCGGCGTGGTCACTGGCGATTTGCGCCTCACACGCGGCAACATCTATGAGCTGATCGACCGCGTAGACGTTGGCGTCGATACTGGCGGCGACGGCACAGCCCCCGCGGGCGACCCGGCAACGCTGACCATCGAATCTGGTGTGACCGTGTTCGGCGATAGCGGTGATGACTATCTCGTCGTCAATCGCGGCTCTCAACTGTTCGCGAACGGTACCGCCGCCAATCCGGTTGTGATGACCTCAGAAGATGACCTGACCAATTCTCAGGTTGATGCTGCCAACGCCACTGGCGAATGGGGCGGCCTGGTCATCCTGGGACAAGCACCCATCAATGACTGTAACACGACTGCAACGCCGCAAACCGCGGCTTGTGAAAACCGGATCGAAGGGGTTGAACCTGTCGCACTGTTCGGCGGCGCAACGCCAGCCGACAATAGCGGCACATTGCGCTATCTCCAGGTCAAGTTCGCGGGCAACCCGCTGGCCTCTGGTGACGAGTTGAACGGTATCTCCTTCGGAGGCGTCGGCGACACAACCACGGTCGAGTTCGTGCAAGTGCACAATAACTCAGATGATGGTGTGGAGTTCTTCGGCGGCAATGTGAATGTTCGCTACCTGGTTCTGACCGGCAATGATGACGACTCGGTCGACACTGATACGGGTTATCAGGGTAACATCCAGTATGCGATCATCACGCAGCGCGCGACCAGCGGTGACAACCTGTTCGAAGCGTCTTCGACCACAGGCCCAGGCGTGCCTTTGGCGCAGCGTTCGAACTATAACATCTCCAACTTTACGGCGATCGGATTTGAGCGCGGTAATGGTCTACGTCTCAACGAAGGTACAGTCGGTCGTTATATGAACGGTGTGGTTGTCGATGAAGCTGAATGCTTCCGCTGGCAAGATGCCGGTAATGACAATGCCACGTTTGAAGCGGCGGAAGATCCAAGCTTCAACTCTGTCCTGTTCGATTGTGCTGGTCTGACGGCTGCAAACTCTACCGCTAACGGCACAACTGTTGCGCCGCTGGCTCTGGCAGCAGACGCCAATAATTCTGAGACCACGAACTCGCTGACATCAACCTTCATCAACGGTGCGACAGAAGATGCGGTCACCGCATTTGACGCCGCATCTGTCGACGCATGGTTCGAGACCACCGACTATATCGGTGCGGTCGAAGATGCGAGCGACACCTGGTGGCAGGGCTGGTCTTGCGGCCTCGAAGCCAGCGACCCTTGCTAAACGCATAGCAAAGCGAGCCGAAGCGCCCTGAACGGCGCTTCGGCTTCCTTCAATTTTTTGTTTGGCGAGCAGCCACGGGATACGCAATATGAAACGCTCACTTACTAATTCGCTCTTGCTCTCGACAGCGCTGACCCTGGCCGTCGCGCCAGCGGTTTTTGCGCAAGAGCAAACCGAAGACACCACGACAGAAACCACGGAAACGGTAGAAACCGTTCAAGACGAGCGCACGCTTCAAACGGTGGTTGTGCGCGGTGCATTCATTCCCGAGCCGCAACGCGAGACATCGCAAGTGGCTTCATTCCTGTCCGAAGAAGACCTCATTCGCCAGGGCGACGCAAACGCGGCTCTGGCCCTGACTCGCGTCAGCGGATTGAGTGTCGTGTCTGATAAATTTGCGTTCGTTCGTGGCTTGGGTGACCGATATTCATCAGCCTTGCTGAACGGGTCTCCTCTGCCAAGTCCTGAGCCTTTGCGCCGGACCGTGCCACTGGATCTGTTCCCATCGAATATTCTCGGCGGCGCTGCGGTTCAGAAGACCTATTCAGCGAACTTTCCGGGCGAATTTGGTGGTGGTGTTATTGACCTGAAGACCGTACGCATTCCAAGCGAGAACTTCCTCAATGTGAAAATCGGAACCGGCTACAATACCGAATATACCGGCAATGATGGCTTGTTCGTTCGTGGCAGCGACACCGACTGGAGCGGCTATGATGACGGATTGCGCGACCTGCCTGGCCCCGTGATCAATTTGGTCGCTCAAGGCATTGATCTTGATGATCAGGATGATGCCTTTGTCGAGGCGGTTGGCGAAAGCTTCGTCAATTCTCCGCTCACTGTGATTCAGAGCGGCGAGGTCGATCCTGACTTTAACGGATCGATAGATTTTGGCCGCACTTATGCGATGGGCAATTATGATGTCGGGATTGTCGGCGTTGTCGGCTTTGACTCAGGCTGGACGACGGAAGAATCCATTCGCCAAACCGCTCGTCTGACCAGTACCGAGTTGCGTTCCGACTTGCGCACGACAGAGACCACTTATGATGCGACGCTGAACGGCCTTGGGTCGGTCGCGGTTGGCTGGGATACGAACGAAGTTCAAGCGACGTTTTTCTACGTTCACACCACGTCGAAAGAGGCACAGATCAACCAAGGCGACCTTCAATCTGAGTCACTACCAGTGTTCGAAGAATCCTCTGGTTGGTTCGAACGCGAACTCTATTTCACCCAGCTTGCGGGTGAGCATGAGTTTGGTGAGTTTGATTTCAACTGGCGCGGCTCGTATTCCTTTTCTGGTCGCGATGCGCCGTATGAGCGGACTCTCACGCGCTTCCTCGAGCCAGATGGCGTCGTGCGCTACACGTCGACAGGTAACAATGCGGTATTCTCCTTCTCGGAACTCGAAGACGAGAATTTCGCCTTTGGCGCGGATGGCGGATACACGTTCACGCTTGATGATTTCCGCGAATTGGTGATCACCGGTGGCGCGGATTATTCCACCACAGAACGCGATTCGAAGATCCTGAATTTTGAGTTCCAGGGCGGCAACTCGCTGGATGACGAAACCGCAGCGCTGCGGCCAGACTTCCTGTTCTCGCCAGACAATATCGACCCTGCTCGGTTCGTCCTTGATGTTCGTGACCGTGACGTGGACTTCTATGTTGGCGAGCTCGATATCACATCGGCCTTTGTTCAGGGCCAGATGGATATTACCAATTTCATCAATGCGACCATTGGCGCGCGTTATGAAGAAGCAGAGCAGAGCATCATCACAACAAGTCGGTTTGGGGACATTGGGTCCACGGCAAACCTGGAGAATGATTATATTCTTCCAGCCGCGACGATTACCTGGAACTTCGCTGACGATCTACAATTGCGCCTCGGCTATTCGGAGACGATTTCGCGTCCGCAATTCCGGGAATTGTCACCGTCCATCTTTAACGACCCGGATTCCGATCGGATCTATCAAGGTAATGAAAATCTGCAGGACACCGAGTTCACGAACTATGATGCGCGCCTCGAGTATTATATGGGCCGCAATCAATTTGTAACCGCTGCGATCTTCTACAAGGAAATCGTCAACCCGATTGAAGAATTCTCCTTCATCAACCCGGGCGGCGCGCTGCAAACCTCGTTCATCAATGCGCCAGAAGCAGAATTGTCGGGTCTTGAACTTGAATTCCGCACGCGTTTTGAAATGCCGATCGACCAGATCTGGTTCAATGATAGAGACTGGCTCTTCTCAGCGAACTATACTTATACAGAAACCGAGATTACCGCGACTGAGAACGACCTCGTGGCGGGGCCGTTCAGCACAGTACCCGTACCGGGCAACCTGTTTGGTCTCAACGGAGCTCAATTGCAGGGTACGCCTGAGAATATTTTCAACCTGCAATTCGGTTGGGAAAACGATGTTGAGCAAGCGACCTTGCTCCTCAACTGGGTCGATGAGCGGATTCTCCAGCGTGGACGCGCAGATGGAACATCGCAAATCGCTGATGTCTTGCAAGACCCAGGCATTCAGCTGGACTTCGTTTATCGCCGCGATATCAGTTTCGATGGCAAAGATCTGACGCTTGGATTAAGCGCTCGCAACCTGCTTGGCGAAAAGAATGAGGAATTCCAGCTCAATGGTGGGGAGCTCGGTCGCACTGAGTTCAATACGTACGAACGCGGCACCAGCCTCTCAGCAAGTCTAACAGCAAAATTCTAGTACAATCACAGCGCTGTCACAAAAGCGCAAAGGTGAATG
>JBCCDZ010000141.1:0-8057 GCA_039030525.1 Pseudomonadota bacterium
AGACTATGCCGCATAATGTCCCTCCTGCGCGGTTCAGCTTGCGTGCGACCGCTATCATCCTTAGCTGACTCTCATCTCAAGAAAGGTGCCAAAATGAAAGCCCCTCAGCTGGTTCGAATCGGAACGCGTGGATCACCGCTGGCTTTATTTCAGGCGGACCTGATCGCGCGCGCCCTCGAGCGAGAGAGCGAAGGCGCCTTAAAGGGCGAGATTGTCACGTTCACCACCAAAGGCGACCAGCTGACATCTGAGCGACTGATCAATTCTGGAGGCAAAGGTCTGTTCACACGCGAAATCGACCGCGCCGTGGATGATGGTGATGTCGACATTGGGGTCCATAGCCTAAAAGACGTGCCCAGCATTCTGCCGGATGGACAAGAACTGGTCGCGTATCCCGAACGCGCCGACCCGAGAGATGGGTTTCTGACGGCGACCGGGATACAGCGGCTGCAGGATTTGCCGGAAGGTGCGGTGCTTGGCACGGCCAGTCTGCGCCGCGAGTCTCAAGCCCTGGCTTTGCGTCCGGATCTGAAAGTCGTGCCTTTTCGGGGCCGGGTCGAAACGCGGATTGAAAAACTCAAGCGCGGCGAAGCTGATGCCACTTTCCTGGCCATGGCCGGTTTGAAACGCCTCGATCTGCACCATCTTGCAACGCCGGTCACGGTCAAGGACATGCTTCCCGCTGCCGGACAGGGCATTATCGCAGTCGCCGCCCGTCCGGAAAATCTCTCAGAGACCCTGATCCAAACGCTTAGCCGAATCGATCATGCCGCCACCCGTGCCATGGCGACTTCGGAGCGCGCATTTTTGGCCGAACTGGACGGGTCGTGCCGGACGGCTATGGCGGCCCAACTGAGCAACGTTGATGGCACCTGGCACTTGCGCGGCGAAGTCCTGACGCCGGATGGGCAGACCAAATGGAGCGCAAGGGCCGAAGCCTTGATGGCGGCCTCCTTAAGTGATCTTGCTGATCTGGGCACAGCGCTGGCACAAGATATTCGTGAGCAAGCTGGCGGCGACTTGCCGGTATTCACAGACTAGGTCGCGCGGATGTCTGCCCCTCCTTTCCCAATCATCGTCACCCGCGCCGAACCGGGCGCGGCTGCGACCGTCGCGCAGCTTGAGCATCTGGGCCTGACCGTCTTGCCGGCCCCCATGCTCAACCTGGCGCTGCTGCCTCAGACTCACTTACCCAACGCGGAAAGCCTTGCGGGTCTGGTCTTTACCAGCGCCAATGGGGTTCGAACCTATGCCGACCGTCGCCAGGATCGATCCCTGACCGCCTGGTGCGTCGGTCCAGCGACTGCCGAAGCGGCGCGGCTTGCGGGCTTCTCTGAGATTCGCGAATCGGCCGGAAACGCGGTTGATTTGGCGCATTATATCGCCAAACACACTGCCCCATTGGATCGGCCCCTGCTGCATGTCGCAAATGAAGCAGCGACTGGAACCCTGAGACAGACGCTGACCACGCTCGGCTTCGATGTTTCGTTTGCGCCGCTTTATGTCATGCGACCCGTAAACGCTCTGACGGCCAGTGTTCAAAACGTGCTAGCTGGCAGCACACCGGCAATCGTGTTGGTCCATTCCGCAAAAGGCGCAGCGGCTTTTGCCAAACTGATCGACAGCGCAACGTTGAATCACTGGCACCTGGTCGCCATTTCAGAACCGGCGGGGGCGCCATTGGCCATGCTCGCGCCGGACACCACTCATATCGCCGATGCGCCAAATGAGGACGGCTTGATGCGCGCGCTCGACATTGCACTCGCCACACTTTCGGCCTGAACCATCGCGATATACACTCCAAACGACTCACTTGCCAAAACACTCACTTGATCGGAGGTTCGGACATGTCAGACACACCGCTTCCCCCCTTGTCGGATGACGAGACGCCGATTGATGCAGAATTCGAACCGGCGGAGCGCAGCGAACAGCCCACCCGAACTCCATCGAGCGGCCCCGGATGGACTGCTTTTGGATTGGTCTTTTTGCTGGCGCTCGGTGGTTTCGGTTTAGCCGCAGCAACGGCAGGCTTCGTTCCTGGCTTTAAGCCTGGCACCGGACCGCTAAACTCTGTGCAGACGGATCTCGCAGCAGTGCAGTCCGGCCTCAACGACGATCGCAGCGAAACCGCCACGCTGAGCACAGACATTGCGACCTTGCAGTCGCGGGCGGATAGCCTGTCGGCGGACCGCACGCGGTCAAATGCCGACTTGCGCAACCTGCGCACTGAGATCGAAACGTTACAGGCTGATATTTCCGTCCTGCAAAGGGTCCGCGTCGCGAGCCTGGCAGATGCTGGCGACGAAACGAGCGATGCCAGCAATGATCAGGATCTCTCGACGCTGTCCGAACGCGTCATTGCTGTGGAAGATGCATTGGTCACGCAGCTCAGCTCGTATGACACGACACTGGAAAGCCTGCGGGCGCGCCTTGATGCCCTGGAAACCCAGGCGACGTCTGAAGGCCTTCGCGCCGCCAATGCATCGAATTCCCGTACAGAAGCCGCGCTGGCTTTGTCTGCGATTGAAGCGGCCGCCCGGCGCGGTCGTCCTTTCCTGAACGCTCAGCAAAAACTCAGCGCCGCTATGCCGAGCAATGACGCTGTGGCGCGCCTCGCCCCGATTGCTCCGAAAGCCGTCCCGACTTTGTCGGCGCTGCGCGATGCCTATCCGCCATTGGTTGATCAGGCTTTGGACGCGGCTGCGTCCGCTGAAGGGGGCGGGTCGAGCTGGATGCGCAACCTGTTTGGTGACGGCATTCAGGTGCGCCGCACGGGCGAAGTCACATCTGGCGACCATCTCAGCCGCGCCCAGACCGCGCTGGAGCAAGGTGAGTTGTCTGATTCCATTGCACATATCCGCGCCGCAGACGCGAGCGTTCAGTCTGTCTTCACAGATTGGCTGGATAATGCCGAAGACCGACTCCTGCTGGAGCAAACCCTGGAGGCCCTACGCCTCGCCATGATTGCGGAAGAGCGCCCATGATCATCTTGTTTTTGATCGTCTTGCTGATCGTTGTGGCGGGCATCTTTGTCTTGTGGGCGTCACGCCTGCCAGGCGGACTCACGCTCGATCTCGGCAATGGGACACTGTACGAATTTGAAATCGTCTGGGCCTTGCTCGCGATCCTTTTGGTCGGTGCAGCACTGGCATTGGTCTGGTCCTTATTGACGGGCCTGTTCACACTCCCGCATCGCTTTTCGAAATCGCGGCGCGCGTCAAAGACCAAAGCGGCGAACCGGGCGCTGGCCGAAGGCTTGCTCGCCGCTGAAGCCGGCGATGCGGCCCTCGCCAAAAAGCTCTCCAAGAAAGCGGCCCAGCATGCCGAAGACGACCGGCTCAAATTGTTGCTGGAAGCACGCGCCGCCGAAATCTCAGATGATTGGTCTGGCGCTGAACGGGCCTGGGGGCAATTGGCGCGCCTGCCAGGAGGACAGTTGGCTGGCCTGCGCGGAGCGGCCTCTGCTGCCAGTGCGCGCGACGATGCGATCTCAGCCGAAGCGCGGGCCCGCGAAGCCCTGGAATTAAAATCCGGCGCCGACTGGCCGTTCAATTCCCTGTTTGACAGTCAGGTCGCAGCCGGCAATTGGAGCGCTGCGCTCGCCACGCTCGCCACCGGCGAAAAGCGCGGCCAGATTAGCGGCGAAAGCCTGCGCCGCCGCCGCGCGGTCTTGTACACCGCACAAGCCGCCGCCTTGCAGCATAGTGAGCGCAAGGAAGCGCAACGCCTGCTAGCTGAAGCCATTCGGTCGGCGCCATCCTTCCCACCGGCCGCCTGGCATGGCGCGCGGCAGCTGATGATCGACAATAAAATCAAAGCGGCGCAAGGCGTGCTGGAGCTGGGCTGGAAAGCCCGTCCGCATCCCGCCTTGTCGCAATTGATGCAGCGCTTCGATGACAATGCGACACCGAAACTGATTGCGGAACGGTTGCGCGCCTTGATTGCCACCAATCCCGATCATCGCGAGAGCCGCATTCTGGAAGCCGATCTTGCCATGCGTGATCGTGATTGGCTGAGCGCGGTCAAATCGCTCGCCATTCTGGTCGAGGAAAAACCAACCGCGCGGCTTTGCCTGCTTCTGGAAAAGGCCTTGCGTGGTTATGGCGATCTCACCGAGGCCGAACGTTGGGGCCGGATGGCCGTGACTGCAGCGCGCGAGCATGAATGGTCCGATATCGATCCGCGCGGCGGTGCGTTTCAATATGGCCCCGGCGACTGGTCACGGCTGGTCTATACATTCGGAGATGCCGGCAATCTCGTGCATCCTCGCTATGAACGGTCGGAACGCGAACTGGATGCCAGCCGCCCGATTGCCCTTCCGGCGCCAGGCTCTGCGGGTCAGACCGCGCCGAAAGCCCCGCGCACAGAGGTGGTTACGCCGCCGCTGGATTATGCCCCAAGCGAGGATTAAGGCAGCCCGCGGCGTGAACGTTTTGCTTGCGAAATTCAGGCGCGAACGGTATGTCACCGCCTCGACTTTGGTTGGCCGCGTTAGCTCAGCTGGTAGAGCATCGCATTCGTAATGCGGAGGTCGGGTGTTCAAGTCACCTACGCGGCACCATTTCTTGCAACTAAAACAGAGTTTTATGATCTCATCACACTCGAACTTGGCCAGAGCATCCGTTCTAGGTGGATCATAGGTGGAGAATTGGTTCTTCCGACGTTGATTTTCTGATCAATTTAGAATCACAGATTCTATTCCTCCGACCGAAGCAGGATTTCCTTCGCTTGCAAAAGCTCGACCACGTTTGATCGAATGTTAATCCCGCTCATGTTTGCACCTCTCAACTGTAAGCACACACCGTTCTTTTGCAGCACCTCAACTGGCCACCCCATCCCTATTGGGCCGCTGGACCCTCGGCTACTAATTTGGAGACCTATAGAATTTGGAAACTTGAATTCATAAGAATACTCCAAGTCGGGATTGTTGTTCGCCTCGCGCAAATAGGAGACTGTCCCATACGGATCTTCATTGTTGCACACATGAAGTAAAGCGTACGCATCTATATTGTTTTTCTGGGCAAGCGCACGGAGGTCTTGAGGGGCGGAAACAATTAGTGTCATAGACCCGCTCTCATCATCCGCTTCTTCGAACAGAACTTCATTGACCTGGATTTCAGGTGATACGGTACAACTGGCGCAAGACAAAACTAGACCTGCTGCGCAAAGTTTAAACGGGATGAGATTAGCGATACGTTTCATCAACGACTTCCTTGGCGCTGCCATAGGGCAAGCTTTCGTGTTCGTAAGCTGGTCCAAAAGTCGAATGGCCATACTCATTATCAAGTTGCGTGCTGGATTCGTCGAAAGCATCGGGCACTCCACCTGTCACTTTTCCTGCATGTTCAGCCAACTCTCCTCCGATGTCGCCCATTATAAACCCGTCGGTTAGAGTGACCTTTGGTCTGAACCACATAAGAGTTGTCGACAGGAGGGCAATCGGTTGTATTGCTTCGCTTGTTATGCGGTCCCGCTAAAAAATGGCTCATCTGATTTTCGGTGGTCTTCGGATCTCATTCAACTCAACGACCTTGGTCCGAGAGTCTTCGATGTACACTGTCAGAATGAACCCGATCTGGGCGTCATTCTCGGGAGGAAGATAAATTTGGACAGAATCCTCAAATACGCTTGAGGTCCTGCAAAAAGTCGGCCTGGCATTGGCGCCACTGTTCGCGACCCAACCCAATGCGTACGACTCTTCGAGCATCCCATTTACGCTTCCGCGCTCGATCTCTTCCATTAGCGCTGTAGGAACACTGAGCGTGCCTGATTCAGCATAGAGTACGAATTGTTTGAAATCTCTGCAGTTTGGGTCTTTGTCCCCAGCGCAGCTGGCCAAAACAAATGTGTAGATAAGGATCAGTACGAGCAAGTAAGGCAAGTTTGCACCTCTATAGGGTCAGCGCCGCGATTTGGACTGGTGACGAGGTTTCGTGATGTTCTTCCCCAATAATCACGAGACTTTCCAGTCATATTCGGCTCCTACCAGTCACCGACCGGAAAGGTCCCCTCGTCCCATAGCCGCCCACAGCCCTCACCCGGCCCGCACTTTCTTCTTTTTCCGAAACCGCGGAAGCAGGAAGAGATAAATCCCGGTTCCCCACATCAGAATGAGCAACATGCCTGTAGGCAGGAAAATATACAGTTTCACCGTTTCAGAGAAGAATGACCCGTCATGGATCTGCTCAATCACGTCTGAGCGCCGATAGGCCACTGACAGGACCTCTCCGGACTGGGTATCAACCTGCACCTCCCAGCCGGAATTTGCGCGCAGTTTGGCAATGCCTTTGCCAACCCGCAAATCGATCCGATCAATATCCGTCCAGGTTTCGATCTCAGCTTCAGGATGTTCCCGGGCGGCTGCAACCATATCGTCAAAACTGATTTCCGGAATCTGATCAGACACAATGCCTGACGCGGTCGGCGGTTGAATCCAGGTGACTTCCTTTTTCAGCATCAGGAAAATGCCGGCACAGAAGATGATCATCGCGGGCACAGCAACCGCCAGCGACAACCAGTAATGGATTTGGCGCAAGAGGCGCTTCAAATTCAATTTCATGTTTCACACTTGAGACAATCACCGGCGCGCAGCTCTCACCGTCGCGCCGGTGGATTTGGATCTAAGGAATCTGCCCGCCAGGCACCCAGGGCGCACCGGCCGCGATCAGCTCACGTTCAAAGGCCGGAATGGTGGTCTCTGTCAGCGTCGTCAACCGTTGCCGGATGGCGTCGAATTCCGCCTTGGCAAAAGCCAATTGGTCGCGATGCGTTTGCGTCGGCCCGTAAGTCGAACGCCCAACACCGGTGAGGACGACGCCGAGGCGGCTGCGCACCGTTGGCTGCGTTCGCTCATAGATCGCATTACGAGCGGCATTGCCGCTGACCAATTCGGAAATCGCGTTGGCTTCGTCGCGAATGGCTTGCCACCGATTCTCGAGCCGGACAGGGTCTCCCCCCGCGGCCCGCTCGGTTGCCACTGCCAGCAAGTTGATCTTGCTGTCCAGTTCAGCGGTGGTGACATCAACGGCGGTGACTGAGCGGTCAAAGGCCGACACCTCAGCCCAGAACGCGGCTGCATCCGCTTGCGGCGGCAAGGCGCCATCGCGCAGAGGCCGGACGGTGAAGCTCTGGGGCGCGACCAGTTCCGAGGTCTGACCACGCACGCGTTGCGACAGAGAAACGGTGTATTCTCCAGGCGTGACCAGGAAGCCGCTTGGTTCTTCTTCCAGATTATCCCCTTCCGCAACCGCGCTTTGACTCGGATAGCGCAAATTCCAGTTCACCCGGTGGAAGCCTCTCTTGGCCGCGCCTTTCAAGCGCCGCACGACATTGCCATCTGAATCGCGAACCGTGAGCCAGATCGCCGGTTCGGTTTCCTGCAATTCAGCGGTCAGCGACTCGAAACTTGGGAACGGCGTGTCATCGCCGGCCTCAATCAGCGGCGTTTCGCGCTCCACGCGTTGCTCTGTCAAAGACGGCAAATCGTCTTTAAGATAATAGGTGAAATTGGCGCCAAATGGCGGGTTCGGCGCGCGGAAATAGCCATGCCCCATTGAACCGCCTTCAGAGAAAGCCAGCGACGGCTGTTCAATATACCAGAGCGCGGCGCGTCCAGGGAACAACATCGCATCCTGTTCCAGGCTTTGCTCGTTCAGCGTTCTTAGCGGTGAAATATCATCGACAATGAAGAAACCGCGACCAAAGCTTGCCGCCACCAGATCGTCTTCGCGGCGCTGAATGGTGACATCTCGGAACGCAATCGTCGGTGCATCGCCGGTCAGCTCAACCCATTTCTCACCGCCATCCAGCGTGAAAAACAAACCAAACTCAGTGGCCGTGAATAGCAGGTTCGGATTCTCGTGATCCTGCACCACGCGCCAGACCATATTTCGCTGTTCCAGATTGCCGGTCATATCGCGCCAGGTGCGACCACGATTTGTACTCTTCAAGAGATACGGTTTGTAGTCGCCATATTTGTGATTATCGAGCGCGATATAGACCGTGTCTTCGTCGAACAGGTCGGCGCGAATGTCATTGACGAATGCCGTATCCGGCAC
>JBCCDZ010000142.1:0-8041 GCA_039030525.1 Pseudomonadota bacterium
CGGGCGGGGTCGTATCTCTTCCATCATGGGTGATGTTGCCAAAGGCATTACCAGTTTCCGCAAAGGCTTGAAGGAAGAAGACGCCGACAGCAAAGCAGTTGAGGGCGAAGATATGGTCAATATCACGCCAGAGAAGGAAAAGGCGAAGTCAGCCGACTGAGTCGCCTTTTAACAACGCGGAAGGCGTCAAAACATGCTGCCGCAATTCGGATTTAGCGAACTCCTGTTTCTGGTGATCATCGCTTTGGTGATTCTCGGACCGACGGATTTGTCGCTGGCGATGCGCAAGCTCGGGCAATTTGTCGCCAAAGGCCGTTCCATGGCGAACGAGTTTAAGGCCGCCTTTGATGACATTGCGCGTCAGGCAGAGCTGGATGATTTGCGCAAGGAGATCGAGGATCTAAAGCGCGACAATGCCGTCACCGAGGCTGTCGACGAACTCAAAGATATCGAAAAAGACATCAATGAGAGCGTTATGCGCGAAGAACGCGCCATGAAGCAGGAATTGAACAAGTCTGTGCCTGATTCCAGCAAGTCTCTGCCCGATTTGCCAGAGCCACCGCCAGCCGATGACACCCCACCCGCGAGTGATCCGCCGCAGGATAAGGCCGCCTCATGAGCCAGGACCTGCCCGCAGACCAGCGCCCCGATTTGATCGAGAGCGAAATTGAAGCCTCGCGTGCCCCGTTGCTCGAGCATTTGAATGAATTGCGGTCGCGCTTGATGAAAGCGCTGTTCGGATTTGCGGTCTGTACGATTGCCTGTTTTTTCGTGTCAGGTCCGATCTTCAACATTTTGGTCGACCCCTTCATCGATGCGTTCCGCACGCATGGTGTCACCGAAGATCCGAGATTGATCTATACGGCGCCGCTCGAATTCTTCTTCGTGAAGCTCAAGATCGCATTGTTTGCCGGCCTGTTCGTGTCCTTTCCGTTCATGGCTTGGCAGGTCTATGCCTTTGTTGCGCCAGGACTTTACAAGAATGAACGCGGGGCATTTCTGCCATTCTTGGTCGCTGCTCCGGTCTTGTTCACGCTGGGCGTGCTGTTCGTCTTCTATGTGATGATGCCGCTGGTCATGACATTTGCGCTAAGCCAACAACAGGCAGGCGGAATTGATGCGGTTCAGATCGAAGCGCAGATCAAGGTCTCGGAATATCTATCCCTGACTCTTGCCTTGATGACGGCGTTTGGCCTGTCATTTCAATTGCCCGTCGTACTCGGCCTGCTCGGGCGCGCCGGAATTGTCGGCGCCGAAACGCTGCGCAATGGTCGCAAATATGCAATTGTCGGCATCCTCGCCGTCGCCGCGTTTGCAACACCGCCCGACTTCATTTCACAGATTATGCTGACCGTTCCAGTCTATGGGCTGTACGAAATCAGTATCTGGATCGTGTCTGTGATGGAACGCAAGGCTGCTGAAGCCGAGGCTGATGCCTAGAATGGCGCGCAATCCATCAATTCAAGACTGATCGGCAGGCGTGTAGAGGCTGAGGCACAGGCACCTTCAAAATCTGCGGTTTCAATGCCGATCGTCCCTTCAAGATTTGCCCCCGCGAGACGGGCATTCCGAAAGCTCACATCTGTCAGCGTGGCCTCAAAAAAGTCCGCATCGACGAGAACCGCATTGTCAAACACGGAGCCCGTCAGGTCAGCAGACGACAGCGTTGCGCCCGTCAGATTGGCGGCGGAGAAGTCGGCAGCGAAAACCTGGCCGGCCTGCAATTTTGCGTCGGTCAAAATCGCTCCGATGAACTTCCCGTTCTCAAGCTGTGCACCGCTCAGATCGGTGCTCAACATTTTGGAGTTGTTGAACTGTGCATATTGGAGCTTGGCGCCGACCAGGATTGCATTTTCGAAGGACGCCCCGGTGAAATCGGCGTGGCGCAAATCGGCGCCTTGAGCGATCGCATCGTTAAAATTTGTATTGTGAGCCAGAACGCTGCGCAAACTTGCCGCCGTCAGGTCGGCTCCGGGATAATTTGCATCAGAAAGATCCCAACCAGACAGGTTACTGCCGGCCAGAGAGCAATCCGTGCAGGAGCCGCTATAAGACGGCGCCCAGGAAATCCGCGTCGGAGCGTCTTGGGCAAAGCTCATTTGGGTCGCCATAAATGTCGAGCCTAAAATGGCCAGTGAACGCATGCCAATTCGAGTCTTCATGCGCCGGTCATACGGGAAGAATCAAACGGACTGAACTGAAATTGTGGTAATCAAAAGGACGGGCACGCCGTTGTTGCAAACTTGCCGCAGTTTTCGTTATCGCGCGCACTTTGGGATGGTTCTGCCCTTGGGCAGTTTTGTATTTGCGTCGCCACAAGCGCGGTTGAGTTGGGCCTGCGTCAATCCTTTGGCGAGGGATAGATCCGCGCCGGAAAAGTTTGCACCGCTAAGGTCTGCACCCGCTAGATCAGACGAACCGAAATAGGTGCCAACCGCAATCGCATTTTGCAAATTTGCGTGGGAGAAATTCGTCCGATTGAAGCGCGCGCCAAACAGGTTTGAAACCGACAGATTTGCGCCCGACAGATTGGCATCATCATATGTGGTCAGCGCGAGATTCGATTGCCGAAGCCGCGCCCCAGACAGATTGATTGTCTTGGCATCTCGATACGAAAGCTCAGCCTGAAACAAATTACATCCCGGACAAGATTTGCCATCGCGGACGTTTGCAATCTCGCTCGCATTTTGTGCGATTGCTGGAGCCGCCGCAAATCCGGCGAGTAGAATCAGGCTCGCAAACTGTCTCAGCATGGGACGGGTCTTTCGCGTCTTTGTTTCGTCTGGAAAACGTACACGCAAATGGCGGGCCAGCCCGCCGAACGACTTTACTCCGAGGCCTCCACCTTACCGACCTGGCCGCACGTGTCGCAGACAATGTCGCCATCGGCTTCATCCTGATACAGCGTAAAACTACCACAACTCGTACAGGCATCGGTCAGGTAAGACGGCGTTTCAACGCTGGCAGCCTCCGTGCCATCACCGTCATCCTCATCGCGCTCAGCTTCGCGCTCTTCGCGCTTTTTATTGAGAATAACGATATTGTCCGGGATTTGCCCTCGCGAATACCCACGAGAGATCAAATGTGCGGCCTCGTCCGGCAGGGGTTGGGCGTGTGATTTCTCTATGCCGTCCTCAAGCCCGCGCCCAAGGCCATCATGGGTGACATCGCCTAATTCTGCGAGATCTTCTCGCGCGAGATAGGAGACCGCCAGTTCGCGGAAAATATAGTCCAGGATCGATGTTGCTCGGGTGATCTGATCGTTGCCTCTGACTTCACCAGCCGGTTCAAACCGGGTGAACACAAAAGCGTCGACATATTCCTCTAGTGGCACGCCATATTGGAGGCCAAGCGATACCGCGATGGCAAAATTATTCATCAGCGATCGGAAAGCGGCGCCCTCCTTGTGCATGTCGATGAAAATTTCGCCAATCGAGCCATCATCGAACTCGCCGGTATGCAGATAGACTTTGTGGCCACCAACCGTCGCCTTCTGAATATAGCCCTTGCGGCGGTCGGGAAGCCGGGTTCGCGAGACTCCGCTCGGGGCTTCGAACACGGTTTGCGGCGCGGCATCCTCCGCCATCAGGTCCTCCGCCAGCGCGGCAATGTGCGTCATGCGATCCGCGATCAGACGATCCAATTCAGAATCAAGGGCTGGCAACCAGGCCGAAACCTCGCCGGCAACCACGGCTTCCACATTCAAGTCTGGCGTGGTTGCGCTTGAGAGAATGATCGTAATCCCGCAATCCTTCTGAAGGCTCGTCGCTAAGAGTAGAATGTCATCGGCGGAAAGACTTTGCGTGAGGCCTGCAGCCTCTATCGCGGCGGTTGCAAGTTTCTCGGGTCGGCCATCGAGCGCGTCTTCGGCTTCGGCGATTTCGCGTTTGGAGAATCCGATTGATTTCAATAAGGCGCGACCGTCTGCGTCAAACGTCTCAGGGGCCAGGCGCAAGTCTTTGGAAATGATGTCGTCACCAAGAACCCAACGAGAGAAGGCGGCGTTCAATGGCAGACCTTCACCCAGCGCGCTTTGCACTTTTTCAATCGCCTGCGTGGAGAATCCACGCGTCCGTAGAACATCTCCGCCAAAATGCGGCATCAATTCCAGGTCTGCGGCGGCATCGATTTCTGTCAGCAGGGGTGGCAAGCTTGTGGGCGCTTTGAGGGACAATCCGATGCGGGCCATCAAATGCAGATTAGGTTGATCCCCTTCTATCGCTTCAATCATTGACGACATTGGTCGCAAGCTCAGCGTGGAGGGCTGAAAGCTCGACAGGGCTTTGGCTGAAAGCGGCGCGATCACGAGCGCAATATCACGCTTATCGTCCCGCGCAGGGCGGGCATCAAGGCCAAGTGGTTCGGCTTGCTTTTTTGTGAAACTCTCTCCCGTGGCGATTGATGAGATGAGTTTCAGGAGCGCGACGACCGCGCCTTCATTATCGTTGGTATAGGCCTGGCCGAGTCCCAACAAAGCTGCCGAGATACCGCATGGAACCAGCACAAGTTGCTCGCCATTCTCAACCAGAGCGGCGGTGCAGAGGTCGTTTATGACATCAGCGTCTAATCCATCCGGCGTCACAAATCGCGCCAGGTCGATCGCAAACGCGGCCGTTGCAGCATCAGGCGGCGAAGATTTCTGGAGCAGCGTCCCGACACCAGCGCGGCGAATATCGCTGATTTCAGTCGCCGTGGCTGTGTCGGAGACCTGACAAGCAGGCGGGGAGGCGGATTCGATGGCTTCGTTGCGAAACGCGTCGGCGAGCGCCTCAAATCCACGGTTTTGTTGCAGCGCCTCCTCGATCAGAGCAAGCGGTACACCGCGGGCGACAGCCTCGGCCAATTCTGCATTTTTAGGTGTATCGCCAAGCCCTTCCAGCAATTCCGCCATAGCCAGCTTGCTGGTGCGATCCAGGCGCTGGCGTGTCGCAGCGCTGATCGCTTGCGACGCATCTTGCAGATTTGTCATCGGAGCAGCGGTAAGCTCCGAGAACGGCAAAATCGGGCTGATCAGCCCTTCTTCCATAGCGGTTGCCAGCAATTTTGCGTGGCGATCGGATTTGGACATGTACTGCGCCCTCCAGCCAGAGCGGGCTTGACCTGGCCCGCGACATGATGTGTTGCCTGTCCTAACTAGATTCGGCGTCATGCACGCGCCATAATGCGGTCAAATATCACTGGCAGGACCAACAATATGTTTAAACTGTTTACATGGTGGAATGGCGTCAGCCCGGGCGGATGGTTCGACATCAAGCGTCGCGGGGCTTTGGTCGGCAGCGATGAGTATGGAAATCGCTATTTCGAAGACCGAAAAGATTCGGTTGAAGGCCGGAAGCGACGCTATGTGATCTACAATGGCATCGCGGAACCGTCCAAGGTGCCACCAGAATGGCACGGCTGGTTACACTACACACTCAAAGAACCACCCACTGACGCCCCATTGAAGCGTCAGGATTGGGAAACTGATCATACGCCAAACATGACCGGGACCATGTTTGCATATCGTCCAAAAGGCAGTCTGCGCGAAGGTGGCGAACGCCGCGAAGCAGATGCGGATTATGAGGCTTGGGATCCAAATGCGTGAATCGGTTTTTGAAACTCTGGTCGGTCTCGGTGTTCTCATCGTTGCTGGCATATTTCTATGGTTCGGTCTGACACGTGGCGCAGATGCGGGTGCGACTGGCGAAACTGTTGAAATCGGCGCGCGCTTCTCCAGCGCTGCCACCATTGATCGCGGCACAGATGTGCGGATGGCGGGTGTGAAAATCGGTACCGTCCGCGATATTTCGTTGGATCGAGAGAGTTCGCAAGCTCGGGCAAAGATGGTCATCGAATCTAGTATGTTGCCCCTCAGTGTGAACACCACCGCCCAGATCACGTCTGACGGATTACTTGGTGGGGCTCACATTGCCCTGAGCGACACAAATGGTGGAGACGCGATCGCACTCTGCGAAGGTGATCTCGAGCTGTTCGATGGTAGCGGTTGTGGTGAGATCGTCTACGCCAGGGGAGCGATTGACGCATTCGGAGAAGTTGCAAATTTTCTGGGCGCATCGACGCCTCTGCCAGTCGACACAGTCTATGCCAGTCTGGGCGCGAGATTTAGTGCCGCTAACGGGATCAAGCCAGGCACAGATGTTCGCATGGCTGGCGTAAAAATAGGTGAAGTTCAATCGGTCGATCTTGATATCGATCGCACGGAAGCAAAAGTGGTCTTCAAAGTCGATGAGAGCATTCTTCCGATTGGCGATGGCACATCCGCACGCGTGCAGTCTCAAAGCCTGCTTGGCGGTTCTTACGTGAACCTTGAACCCGCGCCAGGATTTGGTGAAATCTTCATGTGCGAAGAAGGCGAGGAGCTATTCGGCGAAACCGGTTGCGGTGAGATTTTATACGCTCAAGGATCTGTGGATATTATTACCTTGTTTGCATCCTTTGCCTCTGGCGGCGGCGGCGGAGACAGCGAGTGATCCGCGCAATTGGGCTGGCACTTCTCGGGCTTGGACTGATCGCGCTTGCCGGCGCGCAGGAGGCTGATGAAGGCGTGCGCGATCTCGAACGCGAACTCTTCGGTGTTGAAGACGATACTGAGACGTCGGAGGAGGGTGAGGAAGAGTTGGCGCCCACTCAAAAACGTACCTATAAACAACACGATACAGTGATTTTGCGGGCCCTCGATAAAATTACTGGCCGGTCCACAGACTTCGAAATGCGGATCGGTGAACCGAAAGTCTATGGCTCGCTACGGATCGATTTGCAGACCTGTTTCCAAACGCCACCGGAAGAACCGCCGGAAAGTGCGGCGTTTCTGAAAGTGACCACCGCAAATACCACCCAGGTTCAGACCATGGCCGAGCCCCGCGATCTGACGGAAGAAGAATTATCGGCCGTCGCGGACGAGGAACCGGAACTCCGCTTCTCGGGCTGGATGTTTGCCTCTTCCCCAGGACTGAATGCGTTGGAGCACCCGGTTTATGATATTTGGGTGATTGCTTGTAGCGAAGTCGATCCGTCTGAACTCGCTCCGCTCGCGCCAAACGAGTAGAAATTCGCGTCGGCCCTTAGTGCCCGCCACAATTGTGCGCGAAAAGCATCGCGGGTGATTTCTTCCAATCCAAACTGTTCCAGGTGTGGATTGTGGAATTGCGCATCGAGCAATTTATATCCGCCGACAACCAGTCGGGCGACAAGATGCACCAGAGCAATCTTTGACGCATCCGTGGCACGCGAGAACATGCTTTCACCAAAGAAGGCACCGTTCAGAGAGACGCCGTACAGACCGCCAATCAGTTGATCGTCGTCGGTCCAACACTCAACGCTGTGCGCATGACCTTGGCGATGCAATGCGCCATACAGGTTCAGAATGGCATCGTTGATCCAGGTCGCAGGCCGCGAAGGATGTGGCTCAGCGCAAGCTTCGATGACCCGATTGAAGGCTGTATCGACAGTCACGCGAAACGGGTTCTGCCGTACCGTGCGCGCCAGGCGTTTCGGCACATGAAAACGATCCAGCGGCAAGACGCCCCGCAAATCCGGATCCATCAGGAACAATCGCATATCTTCGCGCGAATCCGCCATCGGAAACACGCCTCGGCGATAGCAGTTTAGCAAATCATTAGTATCGAACCGGTCAGACATGTCCGCAGTCTACTTCAGACCGAGGAAACGCTCCAGCCAGTGAATATCATAATTGCCATCGACGACGTCCTGGGCTTCGACCAGGCGGCGGTGAAGCGGCAGCGTGGTTTCGACCCCGCCGACAACCATCTCATCCAGCGCGCGGCGCAAGCGCATGATACATTCATTGCGCGTGCGACCATGCACGATCAGCTTAGCGATCATGCTGTCATAGTGCGGTGGGATCGTGTATCCGGCGTAAACAGCACTATCCAGACGCACATCTGGACCGCCAGGTGCATGGAAATCCGTTATTTTTCCGGGGGATGGCACGAAAGTCTCATGATGTTCGGCATTGATCCGGCATTCGATGGCATGTCCGACCAGCATCACATCTTCTTGCGTGAAAGAGAGCTTTTTACCG
>JBCCDZ010000143.1:0-7957 GCA_039030525.1 Pseudomonadota bacterium
CGCTTCACCCAGGCGGGGTCTGTGGTGTCTGCGCTACTCGGACGTATTCCGTCTGCTGTGGGCTATCAGCCGACACTGGCGACCGATATGGGCGGCTTGCAAGAGCGGATTACGACGACAACCAAAGGCTCGATCACCTCTGTGCAAGCGGTTTACGTGCCTGCAGATGACTTGACCGACCCAGCGCCAGCGACCTCGTTTGCGCACTTGGATGCGACCACGGTTCTGAACCGCGCGATCTCGGAAAAAGGCATCTACCCGGCTGTGGATCCGCTCGATTCCACATCGCGAATTCTGGACCCGCTGATCGTTGGCCAGGACCATTACGAAGTGGCTCGCGGCGTACAGGAAATTCTGCAGCGCTACAAAGAACTGCAAGATATTATCGCCATTCTCGGCATGGACGAACTGTCTGAGGAAGACAAACTTGTCGTGGCCCGCGCGCGTAAGGTTGAGCGCTTCCTGTCACAACCGTTTGACGTGGCTGAAGTCTTTACCGGCTCCCCAGGCGTCCAGGTGAAACTGGAAGACACGGTTGCTGGATTCAAAGGCCTGATCGAAGGCGAATATGACCACTTGCCAGAGCAAGCCTTCTACATGGTTGGCTCAATCGAAGACGCGAAAGCCAAAGCCGAAAAAATGCTGGCTGACGCCGCCTAATTCGCGGTCGACACCCCCATTCAACGCAGCCGCGCCTGACCGGGCGCGGCTGTTTCGTTTCTGATAATTGACATCTCTGTCTGCGCTGCCTAGGCCAGACCTTGAGTACTCGGGACGCATAAGCTCGTGAGTACTCATCATGCCCCGAAAAGTATTTTGTGTCGGTTTCCAGAAAACCGGAACCAGTTCGATTGGCGCTGCCCTGCGCATTTTGGGCTATCGTGTTCACAAAGGTTTCCGCTTCAATCTTCCTAACAAAGTTACGATCCCTGAGCCGGTGACGCTGAACAAACTCGCCGCAATCGCGGTGCCTATGGCGGCGTCCTATTCCGCCTTTGAAGACAATCCATGGTGTCTGCTTTTTCGAGAGCTTGACCACGCCTATCCCGGCTCTCAGTTCATTCTCACGCGGCGCGCGCCTGAAGCTTGGGCGGATAGCTTGATCCGTCATTTTCAGCATGGCGACTATCCAACTTTTCGATTCATCTATGGCTGTCAGAACGCGCTGGAACGGACCCGCGCGCACTTTATAGCCACCTATGAACGCCACAATCGGGCCGTGCTGGACCATTTCAAGGATCGCCCCGAGGACTTGCTCGCATTTGACCTTGAAAACGCAGACTGGGAGCAATTGTGCAGCTTCTTGGGACGCCGAAAACCGCTCTTTCGTGCCTATCCTCACCGCAACAGGGCGGACCAGCGAGAGCGTAAGGTGATGCCCCGGCAAAACGCCCCGCTCTAATCCCTCTGTGCCGCGACATGATTGACCAGCATCACATGCTGGACATGGCGGATCACCGCGTTATACCCGCGCCAGCACAGGAATTTGATCATGGCTGACAAACTGCATTTCTCACTCGTTTCTCCAGCAAGGGAACTGTTCTCTGGCGAAGTTGATCACGTCATTGCGCCTGGCTCAGACGGTGAATTCGGTGTTCTCGTGAACCACGCGCCGTTTATGACGACTCTCAAAAATGGAGTCGTTCGCGTTGAGGATGGCGGCGAAACGACCATGCGTCTGTTCGTGCGCGGTGGCTTTGCGGATGTCACGCCAGCTGGCCTGACCATTCTTGCAGAAGAAGCCGTCAACCTTGAAAGCGTCTCGGTTGAGAGCGTGCAGAAAGAGTATGACGAAGCGCACCGCGCATTGCTCGCTGAAGGCAAAGACGGCAACGCCGCTTTGGAAGAGCAAGTGTCATATCTTGAGAGCTTGAAAGCTGCTCTGGTCAATTAAGTAGATCAAGCGCCAAGACAGCGCCGCCCAAGACCCCTGCATGCGCGCCCAAGTCCGGTGCGCAAATTATTTGTGCGCCAGACACCGGCAAATAGTCCGCAATCAAGTCATCAAACGCGGTCTGTACGCTTGCTAAGAGGTGAGACGCGTTCATGACACCGCCACCAATGATAATGCGGTCCAGGCGCGTGGCCAGATATAGATTGAGACATGCCTGCGCGAGATAGAAGGCTTCGATCTGCCAGGCCAAATGATCCGCCGTCAGATCGCGTGGATCACCCCAGCGCGCCAGTAACGCCGTGCCTGAGGCCAAACCTTCGAGACAATCCCCATGCAAGGCGCAGGTCCCCGCAAATGCCAGGTCCTGAGGATGGCGTGCGACCCGAATGTGCCCGAATTCCGGATGCGTCGGGCGCCCAACTTGCTCGCCATTCAGAGACACACCCACGCCAATGCCCGTACCGACCGTCATATAGGCCGCGCTGGACATCCCCTGCCCTGCGCCCCAGCGCAATTCTGCGGCAAGCGCCGCATTCACATCTGTATCGAGCGCAAACGCACACTCCAGCGCCGCTGCGAGTCGCGGGCCGAGGGCCGTGTCGCTCCATCCTGGCTTTGCGGTTCCGGTAATTGTTCCATAATCCGGCGATGTTGGGTCAATTTCAACAGGCCCAAAACTCGCTATGCCGAGGGCGGCTGGTCTTGCATCCAAGGGTTGGAGCGCCTCTTCGAAGGACGCCGCACACGCCGCAATCGTCTCATCAGGTGCGGTCGTTGGCACTGACCATGCTTTTACAATCGCGCCGTCGAGGCGCACAAGCGCGCATTTAAAGCTCGTCCCGCCAGCATCTATGGCTGCGATGAGTGTCGTGTCTGGCAACCTTCAGGCCTCCCGTCTATCGGGATAGGCGATTATCCAAACACTGCAATGGTTTGCCGCCCAACCAGAATGGGCTCGCCTTGTCGATTCCACAGCCGCATCGATTGGCTGGAATACCCGTCTTTGGCCAGCTGAGCGGTATGCTGGGCAAAATACCAGCCGTCTGGGTCGGTCTGAATGTCGTCGGTCATAAATTCGGCCATCCAGGTCATCGAACTGATGCGAAGTGGTTCTGTGAACATGGACATGACGGCCGGCGGCGGCGCATCGCCAATCGCCAGCACCGCGGTGGCATCCACCGGTGTGTCCGGATCGAGATGGCGCATCCACAGACCAATCGACTTTTCATTCGAGCCTGACATCGGCCGTCCACCGAGCGCCAAGAGCATATCGAAATTCTGGGTGAAGCCTGGCCGCGGTCTGTCCTTGTCGAAAAAGGACTCAATCTGTTCCGGCGGTGGCGCAGATGGCATCGGCATATCATCAAAATGGAGAACGCTTTTCTTAGCCTTGCCGAACGCGAAAATAGACTGCGCCGTGACCCCGGACTCTGCGGTAATATCGACGCTGACAAAGGCAGTATTCTTACCCCGGCGCAGCAAGGTCGGCTTGATCGACACGTCGCCGCCCACCGGCCCGACAAACGCAACTTGAGCCGACCGGATCGGAATATCATCAACCAGGCCCAAAGCGGCCTGAAGCGACAACGCCGCGGTCAATCCGCCATAAGTGGTTCGGCCTTGCATCCAGCTTTCCGGAATGTGGGCTTCAAGGGATTGATCGCTATTGCGCTGCAATCCGGCAAGCAAGTCTGTATACCGCGTCATATGCATACCTCTGGGAGGAGAAGGTTAGAGGCCTCAGATAATCGGTTCTGACCGCGAACCAAGATGTCACGCCACGTCACGGCAAATGACAACGCCCCCATCACGGACGGGGGCGTTCAGATTGAAATCGAACAAGACGCTTAGTGCTGGCTCTCTGGCGTCGTGACTTTCAAGCCGTCGAGATCGTCGGTGACGCTGATCTGGCAAGACAGACGAGAATTGGATTGCACATTCTCAGCAAAGTCCAGCATGGATTGCTCCATATCTTCGGCAGTGCCGGTTTTTTCCAGAAATGCCTCATCAACATAGACATGGCAGGTTGCGCAAGCACACGCGCCGCCACAATCCGCATCAATACCTGGGATCGAATTCTTGATCGCAGCTTCCATAACGCTTTCGCCATTCGCGGCTTCGATGACGCGTTCTGTGCCTTCATGATCGACGTAGGTAATTTTCGCCATTTCTGTACTGTCTCCTTATACCGCGCTTGCCGCGATTTCTTTCATGGATTGGGATGTATCGCTTAATGTTTCTGGCGCAAGGCGCGCGCCTGTCATTATCAATTTCTTGGATGCTAAAAATTCGGGCGGACTATTGATCGCATCTACTGCAATCAACTTGCCATTTTGCAAATAGAACACCGCGAACTTACGCGCTTCGGGATCGCCGCGCAGGACTGTTGCGTCATAGCCCTGGCTCAACCCAGCGATCTGAAGTTTCAAATCATATTGATCTGACCAGAACCATGGGCAATCTTCTGTCGGACGCGGCTTGCCCATAATCGCTGCCGCCGCGAGCTTGCCTTGCTCGATCGCATTATGCACGCTTTCGAGTCGGCCGTTTCGACCATAATGCACCAGCGGACGCGCGGCGCAGTCGCCAGCAGCAAACACGCGCGGATCATTGGTCCGCGCATCGCGATCCGTCAGAATGCCGTTCGAACAGGCGATCCCGGCCTCTTCTGCCAATTCGACATTGGGCAGGATACCAATCCCAACCAGAACAATGTCAGCCGCGAGTTCACCGCCATCCGCCAGAATCGCGGTTGTGACCTTGCCATCTGCGCCGCTCAAAGAGGCCAATCGAGCGCCAGTTTTGACTTGGGCGCCCTGCCGTGTGTGTTCCGTTTGGAAAAATTCGCTCATGATCGGACTTGTCACCCGGGCTAGCACGCGATCTTCCATTTCCAGGACCGTGACCTCGAGTCCAAGCTGCCGCGCAACGGCGGCCGCCTCGAGCCCGATATAACCGGCGCCAACGATGACCAGTTTCTGACCGGCAATCATGCGCGGGCGAATGCGCTCGACATCTGCGAGATCACGCAAGTCGAAGACGCCATCCAGGTCAGCGCCTGCAACCGGCAATGCCCGCGGGCGAGATCCCGTCGCTATGATCAACGCATCATAGTCGACAGACCCGCTATGTTCGAGCGCTACTATCTGCGCACTGCGATCAATCTTGGTTGCGCGCACCGATAAGACCGTGTCGATCTTCTGGTCTTCATACCATGCTGCGGGCTTGAAATAGAGGCGTTCTTCCGCCAGTTCGCCTTTCATATAGGCCTTGGACAGTGGTGGACGTTGATAGGGCAGGGCGGCTTCGTCGCCGATCAGCGTGATCGCGCCCTCAAACCCGAACTGACGCAAGGACGCGCAGGCCTGTGCCGCGGCCTGACCGCCGCCAATAATCACTACGCGTTCAGCATTGGAGAGATCCATGATCTCCACCCTCCCGATTCCTACGTTTCATGACGCATGCGTCACTTTTTTGCAAGACGCGACGCTGCGGCATTGTTTCCGGTTCTTTTCGCCTCTTAAACTCTGTGCCACAAGCCCGGAATGGAGAAAGAAAACGCCAAACGCATCCTCGCCATGCTGCATGCCCGATCCGGATCGCTTGAAAATGGCGAACCGATCAGCCCGCCAATCGTCACGACAGCGAAATACGCTCTCGCGGGGACGCCGAACACGCCATACACTTATGGACGGGATATTAACCCGACCGTCGAGGCCGCAGAAGCCGCCATTGCCGCATTGGAAGAGGCCTCCGTCGTCGCCTTTCCGTCAGGTATGGCGGCCATCACAGCGGCCTTAATGGTGACCGTCAAAGCCGGTGATCGCATTCTGGTGCCGTCTGACGGATATTATGTGACCCGTGTCATGCTTGAAGAGATCCTCGCTGATCACGACATTCAGTTCGACGCGATCCCGACAAAAGCCTTCGCGACCGCGGATTTATCGCCTTATGCCGTGGTCTGGTGCGAAACGCCGTCCAATCCGGGTCTCGACTTGTGCAGCATTCGATCAATCGCTGAGGCGGCGCGAGCGTCCGGCGCGAAAGTGGTCGTCGACAATACGACCCTGACCCCACTTTTGCAGCGTCCACTGGACCTCGGCGCCGACATGGTCGTGAGTTCAGACACCAAGGCCATGGCGGGTCATTCTGATTGTCTGTTCGGGCATGTCGCGACACGGGACGCAGACCTGTTCAAGAAAACTGCCAAATGGCGCAAAGTGTCCGGGAGCATCCCGGATCCGTTCGCCGCTTTCCTTATGCATCGCGGTTTGATGACTCTGGAATTGCGCCTCGAGCGGATGTGCCAGAATGCTCTGGCCTTACTGGATCGAATTGAGTCACACGACGCGATCGAGACTGTGAAATATCCCGGCATCGGCTTTGTCATTGGGCTGACCTTTGCCAGCGAAACAAAGGCCGAAGCCTTCATCAATAACTGTGCGGTCATCTTCGCCTCAACCAGTTTTGGCGGCGTTCATACCAGTGCAGAACGTCGGGCGCGGTGGGGCGATGAGGTACCAGAGGGCTTCGTTCGGCTTTCAATCGGCTGCGAGCCCACCGCAGAGCTGGTGAGCGCCATTGAGGCCAGTCTAGATGCGCTTTGATCTGCCAGACCTAGCAGCGACCTCGAAGCTGGCTCAAACCCTGGCGCCGCACCTGAAAACCGGCGATGTGATTGCTCTGCGCGGGGGGTTGGGCGCCGGGAAAACCACCTTTGCACGCGCCTTGATTTCCGCTTTGCTGGGGCAGGAGACCGAAGTACCAAGTCCGACTTATACATTGGTTCAGACCTATGATGGGCCAGATTTCCCGATCTTTCATTTCGACCTTTATCGTCTGGATGACCCTCAAGAGGTATTCGAGTTAGGTTGGGATGACACGCAAATCGGGTTGGCTCTGATTGAATGGCCAGAGCAGGCAGGACGCCATTTGCCAGCTTGGCGACTGGATCTCAGTTTTGAATTCATTGGGGATATCCGCGTTGCCCGACTGGAACCTTGCGGCGAAGACTGGCAAACACGTCTGCATGAGCTCTGACGACAATCGCTCCGACCAGATCGCCGCCTTCCTGACTGGGGCAGGGTGGGGCAATGTAGATGTCCACTGGTTCGATCAGGACGCCTCGACGCGGCGCTATGCCCGGCTGACACGTCCGAACGGCGCAACCGCGATTTTAATGGACGCGCCGCCCGTGGAAGATGATCCTTGCACACCGGAGATGAGCGCCGAGGAGCGCGCCCATTTGGGTTGGAATGCGATGACGCGGCTGGCCTCCAGCCGGGTCGACGCCTTTGTGCTGATTGCAGATCACCTCCGCTCGGCGGGTTTGAGGCCACCACATATACATGCCCATGACAGCGGCGCTGGTCTCGCCATTCTCGAGGATTTTGGCCATCAACGTGAATTCGCTCGCCTGATTGAGCAAGGTGCGGCGGAAGTTCCGCTTTATGAACAAGCTGCCCAGGATCTGGCTTTGCTACATCGCCAACCTAAGCCGGACACGCTCTCGATGGGCACTGAGTGTTGGCCGATTCTGGAGTTTGATGATGTCGCGCTTAGCGCCAATGCTGATCTGTTCGCGGATTGGTATCACATCTATGACGACCGGGCGCGCATGACGGATGCGGATCGGGCCCGGTGGGAACAAGCACGCGACGCGTTAATCGCCCAGGCCATGACCTTTCCTCGCGAATTTACGCTCCGCGATTATCACGCAGAGAACCTGCTCTGGCTGCCGGAAGGCAAAATTGGTTTGCTCGATTTCCAGGATGCCGTTCTGGGCTGGGATGCGTGGGACATGGCGATGCTGACGCAAGATGCGCGGCGGACCGTATCTGACGCGGCCACGAATGCCGCGATCCACGCTTATCTCGACGCATCTGGCAAATCGGAAAGTGCGTTTCGAGAGCGTCTCGCCGTGATCGGAACGCTGAATGCATTGAGAATTGCTGGCGTGTTTGCACGTCTGATTAAACGAGATGACAAACCGCGCTATGAAACATTCATGCCGCGGCAATTGGTAATGCTGACGCGTAACCTGACGCATCCGGCAGCCGCTGA